>NZ_JASJXN010000004.1:0-181794 GCF_035018705.1 Undibacterium sp. RTI2.2
TGCGGGAGTAGCTCAGTTGGTAGAGCGCAACCTTGCCAAGGTTGAGGTCGAGAGTTCGAGACTCTTCTCCCGCTCCAGATTTTGAAGGGAAGCAGAGCTTCCCTTTTTTATTCAGTTATATGCTGAATAAAATTTTAGTAAGATTAACCGCGTTTTAATGTAAATAATTTAACTGGCGTCAGCAAGTAAAAATTATTTGAATTAGAATAGCAACCCTTGGCGGGGTAGCAAAGAGGTTATGCAGCGGCCTGCAAAGCCGTTTAGAGCGGTTCGATTCCGCTCCCCGCCTCCAGAATTTACTTGTTAAATCAAGGACTTAGCCCACTTAACCAGTGGGCTATTTTTTTTGTTTCATCGAAAAAAGTTCAATTAAATCCACCTAAAGTCAGCTAAAAACAGTGTTTGGGGTGGCATGCCACCCAACCAAAAGCTCATTGGTCGTCAATGCGGGTTAAAAAGAGGAACGAAAATCATGGCTACAAAGCGTAAGCGAGGAACCGGCTGGGAGTACATCGTCAAACGTAAAGGCTTGCTGCCAAAACCGTGGAGCAGAACTTTTCAAGATGAAGTCGAGGGCGACGAGTTTGTCGCAAAGCTTGAGGCGCTTTTAGACGCCGGTATCGTGCCAAAAGAAATGCTGGATGACGAAAAGTCCTACAAACTTGTTGGCGACGTCATCAGGGACTATCTAATCGCGTCCTCAGTCAACGATTCAGATAAGAAGCTCCTCAATGTTGTATATGCCCGAATCGGCGCTTATAGGCTCTCTGAGGTCAACTACACATGGGTTGAAACATGGATTTACACCATGAAGACGCAGCTCAATTTAAAACCAGGCACAATTCGCCATCATGTAGGTGCTTTGGCGCGATGCTTTGATTGGGCTGCAAGAAAAAATGTTTCGCAGCTAATGACCAATCCTATCAGAATGCTTCCCAAAAATTACGCTCAATATAACGATAGCGACGCAATCGCGGCCATTGCCAATAATGACGAGTATGTAAAGCAGGAAGATGATGAACGCGACCGCCGCTTAGAGTCTGGCGAAGAGAAACGGATTCGTGATGTGCTAGACCGAATTAAGAGCGACAACAAAGAGCGTCCGTTTGCTTTGCCATATCAAGCGGCGTTGGAGTTGCTATTTGACTTGGCGTTGGAAACGGCGATGCGTATGCGTGAAATCTATACTCTAAATATTCATCAAATCGACTTCCAAGAAAAAACAATTTTTCTCTATATGAAGAAGTCAGATTATGCGACTAAGGTCAAAAAGCTTAAGCGCCAAATCCCGCTGTCTTCTGTGGCCATTCCAAAAATCAAAGAGTATATGGAAATTGTGGCCAGACAAGAGCGCGGTATGGCGGGATTTAATTTTGATTCTGGTCGCTTATTTCCTTGGGCTGGCGTCGATGAATCAGAGCGAAAGTTTGCTCAAATTACTTCGCGGCTTTCTGGGCAGTTCACTCGCATATTTGTTGAAGCAGAGTGCTTCGATCTAAAATTTCATGATTTGCGCCATGAAGCCACGTCAAGGTTTTTCGAGCGGACAAAGATGACCGAGTCCAAGATTATGAAAATTACTGGTCACAGCAGTAGTCGAATGTTAGCCCGATATACTAATTTGCGCGGAAGCGAACTAGCTAAAGAAATGTGGTGATTAATATTGGCTTAAATCAGGCAGAGGTTTTCTAGTCTTTACTTTTGACTTTGACACGCTGGGCATAATGTTAGAGACTGCCGCGTCCAAATCTTGCGATACGGTCGCTCGTGCGCGCCGCTCTCTGACTTGCTTACGCACTTCCGCTTGGAGATATTCTACGAGGTCATTCTCTAAGAAGACCCACTCGCGACCGATCTTCGCGCCAGGCAATTCACCACTTCCGGCGAGTGTTAGCGCATGTGTTCTTCCAATGTTTAAAAAAGCCGCAGCTTCGTCAATTTCAAATGTTTTCATATTCCTCTCGCCAACCTGCGAAAGGTGCAATCTTATACAAAAATCCAAGTTATAACAAGTCAGTGCTGACTGATTTATAAAAAGATATGGTTAAAAACATGTTATTTATAATGCGTACTATTACGTAAGTAGTGTAAAAAGACTATTATTTATTTTTGTGGTGAAGTAGACTCAGAGCAAGTTACAAGGTGTAACAATTGACAATTGGTAAAAAATAAACGTGTCATAATTTTTGGTATAAAATTAAAACGAAAACATCTTTTCTAGGCAGCGAATTAAAAAATGAATAAAAAAAAAGGCACTTAATTTAAGTGCCAAATTATTTGAAGTTTAGTAGCGGTCATGAAAATAATTATTTAAGCCTAATTTTTCAGTGCATTTTTTTGGTGACGCTGACTAATCTTTTGAAAAGCTTTTGCTAAAATTTCATGATCTTCCTTGTCTACAAGTCTTGTTTCCTGAATATTAAGATCGCGAACGAGCGCCACAAGATCAAGTTCGTATTTGGTCAAAACGGGTTGCGACAGAATGTCATTTTGAATGGTATTCCAAGTGCCAGGTTCGTATTCCTGCATAACAAGACGATAAAGATAGAGCTTTTCTACGTTAAGCGCTTTTGCCATAAGCGCAATTTTATCAAGCGGGAGCTTACTGGCTCCTTGCTTGATCATTGTGATCATATTTGGCTTTGGGAATCCAACTTCAGAAGCGATTTGCTTTTGGGTCTTTCCGGATATTTCAATTCGGTTGCTGATAAATTCCGCAACGGTAAGTGGAGCAGAGGCAGAGTTGCCTGCATTGATTGATGGATCGGAATCGACGGGAATGTTTGTAGTCATACGGCTCTCCTAAATTTAATTAACGATTTGATATTTTGTTGCCTCGTTTGCATTATAGCTAAAGAAATAAGTCTATGCTTACTTACTTGGGTGATAGTTTAGCAAAAAAAACGAAAATTTAATAATTTTTTATAGCGATTGTATATATATCCAACTGTTTCAATGACGGACTAATAAGACACCTGCGGTAAGACATCAAAGAAATAAGTATAAAAATCACTTTAAAAATAAGTAAGCGCTGAGCTATAATGCAAATGCGTAATTAAGCAAGCAATCTAAAAGAAAGGTACAGAAATGTCGGAGAATATCGGAGCAAGTATGAAAAAAATCACGCATGAGGAATATACAGATTTATATACGGATTCAAGTCTTACAGAAACGATGAATTTAGGTAAGGTTGTCGTGCATCGGATACGTCACGATAAATTAGGCGACGTTACTATTATGATGACGTCCGATGCAGTTTGTGGAATTATCAGCAACAACTAAATAATCAAAGCAGCCCGTGGCTGCTTTTTCTTTGTCAGGCAACATTACAATTATAGATTGCGCATCCTAACTAGCGTCTTTATAATAGCTTTAATCAGTCAACGCTGACTTAATCTAAAAAGGGGAAACTAAATGGATGAGCAAATCCACATTATTCGTGAAGCTGTCGTAAGACTTACTCAGATGTTAGCAGGCAAGGGGATTCAAGTAACGCAGTGCGGAATCAGCGCATACGTAAAATCCGATCACACTGGTCGTCCATTCTTAGTCAATCTTCCTTACATACCAGACAACGCCAAGCGTGACTTGATCGATGCTATTCAAGGCTTCTTGGATCACGAAGTCGCTCATATTTTATTTACTGATTTTGCCGTCATGGGTAAGGCTGGCTCAAATGGCGGCCTGCTGAACGCCGTTGAAGACACTCGCATCGAGCGCGAAATGGCTAAAAAGTTTCAAGGTTCGGCACTTAATCTTGAAAATACTGGAAAATTCTTTCTCGACAAATACGTAACGCCGCGTCTGGCTGAAGCGCGTAAAGCTGGCGACACTAATGCAGAAATTGCTTCACTGATGGTTCCGCTCATTCGTGCTATGTCGGGTCAGGCAATCTTCAAAGAATTTATGAAGACGAACATGGGTCCGATTCAGGACGTGTACGACAAAATTAAAGACCTGACGCCAAAGCTTGAAACCATTAAAAGCACAACAGAGGCTCTGGAAATGGCGAAAACAATCTCGAAGCGTATTAAAGAAGAAGAGCAGCCAGAAAA
Organism: Undibacterium sp. RTI2.2; assembly: GCF_035018705.1. Taxonomy (NCBI): domain Bacteria; kingdom Pseudomonadati; phylum Pseudomonadota; class Betaproteobacteria; order Burkholderiales; family Oxalobacteraceae; genus Undibacterium; species Undibacterium sp. RTI2.2. Next base: position 4,056 of record NZ_JASJXN010000004.1, read on the forward strand.
TGAAGAGGCTCCATCTCCGCCAATACCGATGCCAAAACCTAAAGCTAAACCGCCGTCATCAAGCAAAGAAAAGCCAGATGACACGGAAGAGAAAAACGAGGACGAAAAAGAAAACGATCCGAACGAAAGTAAGCCTGACGCAGAAGCGGACGACGGTAGCGCTGGAGACGGCAAAGGCGATGATGACTCTGGCGAGGACAGTGAAGACGGCGTATCTGCTTCCGCACCGTCAGATGGCGATGGAGATGACGAAGGTGACGGAGACGACGACCATTTTGCAGAAGCAGATGGGGGAAGCCTTACAAGTGGAGGGAAAGTCGATATTGCTAAATCTGCGGCAGCGCTTTGGAAAGCTATAGACAAAGAAACCTCCAACGACTACGACAAGTCCGTATCGGCGGCAATTACTGATTCTGCCGCAGCGACAGCAAAAGAAGCCGACTACCTGATTTATACCAAAGATAAGGACGTTGTTGAGAAGCTGCATATTGGCAGAGACTACAAAGACACTATGCTGACCACGTTGGAAGATAAGGTCAACCACATGGTCGGCCCATTGCAGAAAGACCTTGAGCGCGCCATCGCATCACGTTCGTTATCTTCTTACACTGCCGGACATCGCAGCGGTCGTCTTCATTCAGCAAATTTGGCGCGCTTAGCTTTAAATGATGATCGTGTATTTCGCCGTAAGCACGAAGCGACAAGCAAGGACGTTGCGGTTGAGCTGGTTGTGGACTTATCAGGCTCTATGCAAGGCGAAAAAATCACTATTGCGTCGCAGGCGGCTTATGCACTGGCTAGCGTTTTAGAGCGCATTGGTATCAAGAGCGAGGTGATATGTTTCACTACCGGCGAAGCATCTGCGGATGTCAGCACATTAACTGCCGAGCGAATAAAAATTGGACGAAGTTTTAGTCGCTATGAATCGCTGTATATGCCCATTTTAAAAGGCTTTGATGAGCGCATGACAACGGAAGTGCGTAAGCGTTTCGCCTGGGTTCCTAACGTCGATGGAATGATGAATAACAATGTCGATGGCGAGTCTATTGAAGTGGCTGCGCGCCGCCTGCTATCTCGTCGCGAGTCCGGCAAGATCATGATGGTGTTGTCTGATGGTGCGCCTCATTGCGCTGGGGAAACTCGCACATTGCCAGCGCATTTAAAGCGCGTCATCAAGGATGCAACCAAGTCGGGCATCAATGTTATTGGCATCGGCATCGACTCTCACGAAGTCCAGAAATACTACCCGAAGTATTTGGTTTTGAAAAATGTCGCCGACTTGCCGACGGTAGTAATGAAAGAGTTGCGTGCCTTAATTATTAAGTAATTAGGCTACTTTTAAAATAAGTCATGACTGACTTGTTATTCCTGACTTTCATCAGTATCATTGAATCTGTTGAACGAGAAATCATCTTTAAATTAATGGTCAAATGACCGGAGGAAATATGAGCGATAAAATCGAATGCCAACTGTGCAAATCAAAAGAACATTCCATTCGGACACATCTTGCGAAGGCTCATCCTGGCGTTACGCTGGAAGAGTACAAGTCGAAGTTCTCAGATGCGCCGCTGTTGTCTGAGGTGGCGAAAGACCTCATCAAGAAGAAGCAAGCTGAAAAAGCAGCCGCAGCTCCAGCAGACGAGACTAAGGTCGAAATGAGCGGCACTGCCGCCTCAGTTACTACACTGATGCCAAAAGGCGCGATCGTCAAGAGGCCACTACATGAAGTTTTTGACTTGGGTAAAGCGACTGCGGCAATGTCTTCACGCGGCGAACCTATTCCTATTTCGGTATTGACGCCTCACAGTCATCAAAATATGGTGCCGGAAATCTCCGACAACTATGTGTACGACATTGACGAATTAAAGAATGTGATTCTGGCGCAAGAGCTGAATATTCCATGCTTAGTATGGGGTCACAAAGGTTCAGGCAAATCAGAATTGCTGGAACAGGTCTCCGCACGAACCAATCGTCCATCACTGCGCATTCAACATACGGTAAACACTGAAGAAAGCCATATTCTTGGTCAATGGACTGTCAAAGGTGGCGAAACGAAGTTCGAGCTTGGTCCTCTGCCTGTTGCGATGATGAACGGCTGGACCTACTGCGCCGACGAATATGATTTTGGTATGCCATCTGTTCTCGCTGTGTATCAGCCAGTATTAGAAGGTAAAGCGCTCGTCATTAAGGAGGCGCCAGAAGAGTTGCGTGTTATTAAACCGCACAAAGACTTCCGCTTTGTCGCAACTGGTAATACGAACGGTTCCGGCGACGAGACGGGTCTGTATCAGGGAACATTGATCCAGAACAGCGCTAACTATGACCGTTTCGGCATGGTGATCAATAAGAAATACATGGACAAAAAAGCTGAAAGTCAGATCCTTCAGAACCATTGCAAGCTGACGCCGGCCGACGCCGAAAAGATGGTCGAGTTTGCCTCACTGGTGCGCGTTGCTTATGACGGCGCAAAAATGAGCGACACTATTTCGCCTCGCACTTTGATCTACGCAAGCCGTATCGGTGTGATGCGCGGCTCTTTCCGTCAAGGTCTCAACTTATCCTTTATCAGCAAGCTCACGTCACTTGATCGCCAAGTTGCCGAAGGTCTCTCCCAGCGTGTATTTGGCAGCTAAATTATGCATCCGACAATCGAGTTTAAAGATCATGTCGGTCTGGTCCACTTGCAAGCTAAAAAAGGCTTCAAGTGGGCAGATGGGGCTAAAAGTGGTCTGACCTATGATGACATGTTCCAGGAAGCGTCAGTGGCATTTGTAATGGCGAAAGAAGGCTTTAATCCAGATTTGGGTATCAAGTTCTCTGCCTATTTTTCGCAAGTGGCGTTTTCGCATTTCAGAAGAGCTATAGGGCAGATGACTGGCGTAAAAAATCTGAACCCTGAGCAGAAGCAAGAAATCGAGGCTTTAAAAGAAGAGAACCAGCGTCGAGCTGCCGCCGCCTTACCTCCATTGATGGGCTGTAACTATGGCATCAAATCGACAAACTTCTCTGAAATAGGCGCCGAAGATGAGAGCTTTGAGGGTTTTGAATCAACGATTGATTCTGGAATGGATACACCTGAGCAAATTCTGGAGTTCCATCAGATTGTTGAACAGTCTATCGAACGCTTGTCACCAATTGCGCAACTGATCGTGGAATGGTTACGCGACCCGCCAGCGCAATTGATCGCCGAGCTTGACTGTCAGATAGCTCACGCTGACCAAATGGAAGAGACGGGCAGCAGTCAAGCGGCTTGGCGTTTTCGAGAAGGTCTAAGTATTAGTAAGGTTGGCAACTTCTTGCAAATGCTTGGCGATATTCCAAGAGGCAAGTTGGTATTGGCAGAAAACGAACTGCTAAACGTAGTCACGGATATTGAAAAGGCGTATCGATATGGAAGTTGAATTGTTGAAAAGCGTGGCGCCAGGTTGTTTCGGGTCAGCAAGCGTGTATGGATCAGATTCTAAGACATGCAAAGCTTGTATGGCTTTTGAAGAATGCGGCGAGCAATCAATCAAGACGCTGGAGTCGATTCGCGCACAGATTGACGTTCGTGACTTGCTGGCTCGTCACTCCAAGACAAGAAGCTTATCGAATATGCAGCCTCCCAATGTCAGTCAGCCTGTCGACTCTTCACCTATTCCAGTTAAGCAGCCAAAACAACTTGCTTCGGTGATAGAAAGAAAAACGCCAACGCAGCGCGTTAATTTTCATATCAGCGAAACGGACTTGGGCGTGCTTGCGCGTATGGAGCAAGCCAGTACAAAAGTCGCTAAGCAGGCGTTGGTTTTATGCAAGCAAGACAAGATCAACGAGTGTCGCAGCCAGCTACCTAAAGGTGTCAATCCCTTTACTGAGAGCGGGCCACGTTTCTTTCGTATCGCATGCGACATGCTGATTAGTGGCGGGTTCACGAAAGCGTCTTTGAAAGCAAAGTTCATAGAGGAGCTTGGTTGGAACGAAGGCACCGCAGGGCCTCATGTTGCCTTAACTGTAGGGGTATTAAACGGCTTTGGTATCGTCAAAGTATCGTTGCCTGACCTCTTTATTCTTAATCCAGAACTCAGTCGATAAACTACAGACTGAGCGCAACAACCACAAAGGATTCTTTAATGGATATATCTCATGCCTTGAGTGTAAGAAGCGACTTCTCAATTGGCAAATCATTACTCCAGGTCGATCATATCGTTGACAGTGCTAAGCTGCATGGATATGAGTCTGTAGCTATTTGCGACAACATGTCACTGCATAGCATGGTGGATTTTGCTAATCGCGCCAATAAAGCAGCGATTAAGCCAATCATCGGCTGCGTTTTACGCGTCGTGAATGACCCGACATATCGTAAGCCAGCAAAATCGACTGGCATTAAAGAGCTACCTAACCGCATGGTGACGATTAAGGCTTACGCCAAAAACGAAAAAGGTATTTCATCGTTGATGAAGTTGCTTTCTAAGGCGAACAGCAAAGAATATTTTTACTACTACTCACGCGTTGGATGGGATGACGTTTTAGATCTCGAAGGCGTTGCGATCACAACCGGCGACTTTGAGAATTTGTGGCATCACGAAAATGCACATGATATTTTGGCGAAACTAATAACTCGCTTTGGTCGTAACGATGTCTTTGTCGAGCTAGTACCAATCAATACGCCACTATTTGATACGCTGAATGAGAAGGCGCTACGCTCAGCAATCACGCATAAAGCGCAAACGCTGGCGACCTATCCTTTCTTATACCGCGATGATGCAGACGCGTCCACGCTAGACGTTCTCAATGTCATTACAACGCAAGAGAAAATGTCTACCACGTATCGTCCTAAACAGTTCATTAAGGACTTCGGCTTCAGACCGCCTCTAGCAATTGCGAAGCGTGTGTCTGAAATGGCAAAGCGTATTGTCACACATTACAAATTTGCGCCGACAGAAATAGCCCCATTAGTACGTGAGTCCGTCACCAACATTGGCGTGTTTGCAGAAAACTGCAATTACAGTTTTAAGAAACAGCCAGTGTCTTTGCCACTAATGGCAGCAAATGAATTTGAGGCACTGGGCAAGAAGTGTATTGAGGGCTGGAAGCGTCGTTTCTCACGTCCGGTTATGGGCTATCTTCCAGACGCGTCTATTCTTCCTGTGTACAAAGAGCGCTTGTCCTATGAGTTGTCGGTCTTGAAAAAGATGGGCTTCGCTGGCTACTTCTTGCTCGTGGAAGACTTAGTTATGTGGGCAAAAAGCAATGACATTATCGTGGGTCCCGGACGCGGTTCAGTAGGTGGTAGCTTAGTCGCATACTTAATTGGCATTACTGATGTAGATCCTATTCGCTTTAATTTGCTCTTTGAGCGCTTCATCAACCCAGAACGCCAAGATTTACCCGATGCCGACTTAGACTTTATGTCCACGCGTCGTCATGAGGTGATCACATATTTGGCGACCAAGTATGGCACCGATCGCGTTGCTGGCATTTCAAACTTTTCTACACTGGCGTCTGCCTCCGCATTGCGTGACGCCGGACGCGTACACGATATTTCAGCGCTTGATTTATCAGCGACGAAGCTAGTGCCTAAAGAGCATGGCATTTCATTTACGCTGACTGAGGCGGCAAAGGTCGTGCCGGAGCTTGAGCGCTTTCGTGACACGCATACGAATATTTGGAACCACGCATTAAAACTAGAAGGCGTTATGCGTTCATTCGGTAAGCATGCTGCCGGTGTTGTTGTTGCTGGTGAGCCGCTGATTAATCGCGCCGTAGTTGAGACACGCGAGTCGGATGATGGTGTTCCAGTAGTCAATTGGGATAAACGGGTTGTCGAGGATTGGGGCTTAGTCAAGATGGATATTTTGGGCTTATCCACACTCGACGTATTGGAAATAGCTCGACGTTACATTAAAGACCGTCATGGCGTAAATGTAGTTTATTCAGAGCTGCCTCTGGAAGAGAAAGACATTATGGATTCTTTTGGTCGAGGCGACACAACTGGCGTGTTCCAGTTTGAGTCGGGCGGCATGAAGAAGCTATTACGTGATTTGGCAACGGGTGGGCGACTGACATTTGAAGATATAACAGCGGCGACCGCTCTGTATCGGCCTGGTCCGATGGACTCTGGCTTGATGGAGGATTTTATTCAGATTAAGCAGGGTAATAGAGACCCATATTACGACCATCCAAATATGGAAGCCGCTCTAAAAGACACTTACTCTGTGATCGTTTATCAGGAGCAAGTAATGCAAGTGGCGGTTGATCTTGCAGGCTTTACTAAAGCAGAAGCGGATAACCTTCGTAAAGCAATGGGCAAAAAAGACAAAGACAAGATGGCGGCAATGCGCGATCAGTGGATTGTTGGCTGTAAGTCAAAGTCAGGACTCAATGAAGTCGAGTCAAGTAATCTGTTTGACAAGATCGAAGCCTTTGCTGGCTATGGCTTTAATAGATCACATGCCGTCGAGTATTCCTGTATTTCATACTGGACGATGTGGGTTCGGGTTCGCTATCCGGCTGAATACTTCGCCGCATGCTTATCAATTGTCGCAGATGACAAGCTAACTGGCTTAGTTAATGACGCTCGCGAATATGGCATTGAAATACTGCCGCCAGACGTGAATAAGTCCACAGACCGATTCACGATTCCTGATGATAAGCATTTGCTTGCGCCGTTCTCGTCGGTAAAGGGCGTATCTGAGAACACCGCCAAAGCGATCATGAAGCTGCGGCATGACGCTCGTGAGGTCTCACTCGATGCGAAGGGTAAGAAGGTGTTTGGCGCACGTCTGGGTCGCTTTGAGTCGTTTGAACATTTCTCAACCTTGGCAGCAACTAAAGGATCGAAAGTGAATGTCGCTGTCGTGGCATCGCTAGAGAAGGTAGGAGCATTTGCCGCAATCGAGAAAGGTTTGCCAGCAAGGCATCCTGACCGTCGCCGCGACCAGACAGAACTCATGCCAGGATTAATCATCGACGCCGTTAAAGCAGACCGGACGACAGACGTGACGGACAAGTTCGTGCGAGCCAAAATCATTCACTTAGTTCAGGACTACCGCTCTTGTAATGGCTGTGATTTAGCAGACCAGCCTCATCCGGCGATTCGTTTGAAGTCGAATGTTAAGTTTATGGTCGTCTCGGACTGCCCTTCATGGCAAGAGGAGAAAGCGGACAAGCTTCTCGAAGGTGAGTCAGCGGAGTTTGTGAAAGCGGCAATCAAAGCGGCAGGGTTGTCTCCTGGCGATGGCTACTTTACGACGTTGGTAAAGGCAAAGAAGAGCGAGAAATTTCTTACTAATGCGCAACTTAATGGATGCTCTCAATTCTTTGACCGTGAACTAGAGCTGATTAAACCGGCTGTAATCGTAGCGTTAGGATCGGCAGCAATCAAGCGGCTCGTGCCGGGCATTAAAGGCAGCACTGCGGAGCTGGCGGGTAAGGTGATCTATGACTCTAAGCTCAACGCATCGATTGTGTGTGGCATTAATGCGCAGCAAATCATCTTTGATGAAACTAAGTTAGACATTTTGCAAGCTGTATTTGAAAAAGTTGCCGATATTATTTCTTAAAATAGTAAGTCATGACTGACTATAATAGTAACACGTTAATTTTAACCGTATAACCCATTAGGAGATCGCTATGGCGACAAATGAAGCTTTGATACAAGACGACGAACTGGACGCGTTAATGGCCGAACTCGAAGCAGAGACAGCGGATATGGTCGTGCAGCCGGTAGTGAGCGCGGCTCTCGCACCAGTATCGACACCGGAACCGGAAGTCGTTAAATCTGAGCCAGAGCCGGTAAAGCCCGTTGTGGCTCAGACAGAGAAAGAAGCACCTTGGGAGGATAAGACGCCAACCAATAGCGAAGACGATCTGGAAGCAATGTTGGCAGAAATAGACGCGCAGCCAGAGGAGCCAAAATTGGCTTCGGCTCCCGCACCTGAACTGAAAGAGGTGGTTGCTCCACCTGTTGAAGCTGAAAAGAAAATCCAACTCGTAACAACGACACCGGCTGCAAAAGTTGCGGCGTCAGAGCCAGTTGCAACATCAGCAACATCAGCAACGCCAGCACCTAAAGCCACATTGAAGCATTACATTGATGCGGATCGTTTTGCGCGTGATATGAAGATATCGGAGACGACATTGGATAAAGCAATGATGGAGCAGGCTTCTTTACGTGCTTATCACGGATCGGAAGCCGCTTATGCAGAGGCACAGCATGCTCGTGTAAAGCGACGCTTTGAGGTGAAAGAGGCAGAGTTGTATGCAAAGCACCGTCGTGCCTTCGCAGAATCAGGCGAAAAAGCGACAGAGCGCATGATCGAAGTAGCGGTCAAGCTCGATCCTAGCTGGATTGCTGGCGTCAACACAGTCGTCGAGGCAGAAACTGTCGCCGCAATCTGCAAGACATGTTCTTTGAGTTTGAATGATCGCCGCGACATGATTATTCAGTTGGGCGCTGATCGTCGGGAGGAGGGCAAGGGCGCCGCCCGAATTTTGGCCTCTGCTAACAATTATGACGACACTCGTCAGCGCGCAATGGATGCGGCTCGTCAATTACAGAACGCAGGTTAAATATCCCAAGTGACTTATTTTCCTCTAAAAGTAAGTCACCGCTGAGCTATAATAAGTAAGCTGAACGACGAAAGTCTAAAAGCAATCCTCTCACTATCACCACACTACGAAAGACTAAAAATGGATATTAAAAAACTTCAAGAATTAATGGCTCAGAAAAAAGCTTCAATGAAAAAAGCAGAAAAGACCGTCAAGGTTGCTTCTGGCAAGAACCGCATTCGTTTGCTGCCAGGCTGGCGTAAAGGCGAAGAATACGTGTGGTTTCATGACTTCGGTCAACACTTCATTAAAGATGCCGCAGATCAAATTAAGGCAGTTTATCTGTGTACTGACGCCACGTTTGAAAAACCTTGCGAAGTTTGCGCTGCGTTGGCGACTGCACAACACGCCATTACAGATGATGCGACGGCCGAAGTTCTGGCAAAAGCAAAGGCTTCTCGCACTGTGTTGATTAACGCGCTGATGCTAGATAGCACAGAGCCAAATACACCCGTCATTCTGGAATTGAAGCGTGGTGTGTTCGGTCAGTTGGTTGACATCGTGGAAGAGTGGGGCGCAAGCGTACTCGATCCAGTTGAGGGCAAAGAAATCGTCATTACTCGCGACGGTAAAGGCTTGAATACAAAGTATTCGGCTCAGATTAGCCCGAAACAGTATCAAGTGCCAGCCGCTTCATTGATGAAGTTGAATGACTTGGACGCTTACGTTAAGCAAGAGTCCGATGAACAGCAACGTCGTGCAATCGCCGCAGTCAACAGCGTTGCAGGTTTCTTGCCTTCACCAAGCGATATCCCTGCCACGTCACCTTCTCGCTTAGCGCCAAGCTCCCGTCCTGCCGCTTCGACGGATTTTGACGACGTGACTGAGTTCACAGAGACTCGTGCCAGCACTTCCAGCGCTGACGCAGACATTTCTCTGGACTCTGATCTGGACGCATTGTTGAGCGATTTAGGCTAATCGGTAGCGTCTGCACAGGGTCGGTTCCTTAACGGGTTCCGACCCTTTTCAATTCAAGAGCAAGGAGAGGCTATGAGCCACACATTATTGATCGACGGTAACTCAATTGGCTATGCAGCGCAATCGGCAGTCAGGTTGACATCGGGCGGAATGGAAACGCAAGCAGCGTTCGGCATCATTAAGACGGTGCGTGAGTTACGTCAAAGTTACCCAAAATTTACACCATTGTTCCTCTGGGACGGTCGTGCTGACTGGCGCTTTGCGCTGCATCCGGCATACAAGTCAAACCGCGATAGCGATCCAGAGAAAGTGCGTAACAAAGAAGCTTACGCTAAGATGAGACCTTACATCGCTCGTCTATTGCGCCACTTAGGTGTGCGTCAAATGACGGCAACCTTTCATGAAGCGGACGACCTAGCTGGCTACTTCGTACAGAAGCTATCGTCCGATCCAGAAAATCAAATTGGCTTAATCACCGGCGACCGTGACTGGTTGCAGTTGGTGCGCAAAAACGTGTTTTGGCGTGACATGCGTGACGACAGTCGCCTGATTACCGCTAAGAACTTCTACGACAAAACAGGCTGCAAAACGCCATTCGCTTTTCTCGAAACCAAGATTCTTGAAGGCGATACCTCCGACGTGATCTCAGGCGTGGGTGGGATTGGTGCGACAGGTGCGCCAGAGTTCATCGCTGAGTTCGGGAGTGTGCGCGAGTTTTGGCGTCGCTGTGACAGCGGTGAGTTCGTTCCCAAGTACAAAAACCATAAGAACCTCTGGCAAGGCACTAGCCCGATCACGTTAGAGGAACACATGGGCCAGTTTCCAGCTAATGACGGCAGTGTCGATGAAAAGGTCTACGCCAAAAGCCAAAAAAAGCACCGTGACGCTTGGATAGGTCAGGGTCGCTCGATTTACAAGCGCAATTTCCAACTGATGCAATTGCTTCGCGTCACACCGCCAGAAAAGAAAGACACACAAGTCGATCCTGGCAAATTCGATGTGAGGGCTTTTGCCTCTGTTTGCGAGGAGCTTGCATTCACTTCCATCTTGAGAAATCTCGATGAATTCACTTCCTTCTTTAAAGGTTAAATATGTCCTCAGTTAAATCCAAACCTACCGGTTCCGTCTCTGACTTAATCAGCGCGCTCGACGCTGCATTAGGAGCGAACGACGCTAACGCATCTGTCACGCAGTTCATTGACACCGGCTACGCGCCACTCAACTACGCTATCTCAGGTCGCTATGACGGCGGTCTGCCGTTCGGTCGTATGGTTGAAATGTTTGGCGAGTCATCCTCTGGCAAGACCGCACTGGCAACTGAATGGATGGTCGCGGCTCAGAAAATGGGCGGCGTGGCTGGCTTTATCGATTGGGAGCGCTCATTCGACGTGGGTCTGGCAGAAGGGTTCGGTCTGAACGTTAATCGCCCTTACTGGCTCTACAACAAGGCTGAAACATGGGAAAGCGGTAATACGTGGGCGGCGAAGGCGTGTCGTGCGATTCGCGCCTCTAAAGCTATCCCGGATGACGCGCCAATTCTGTTCGTATTCGATTCAATCGCGTCCGCTATTCCAATGTCGATGCTGTATGACTCAAAAGGCGCCAAGCGTGAAATCGAGTCCTTCACCATGAATGACACGTCGGCGCTGTCTCGTGTGACGTCAACTACTTTGAAAGTCATGGCGCAATACTGCGAAGAATACAACGCCACGTTCTTATACCTGAACCAGATTCGTCTGAAAATCGGCGTAGTGTTTGGCGATCCACGTACAACGCCAGGTGGTAAGGCGATGGAGTATTACGCAACGAACCGCCTGTCACTTGGTCGCGAAAAGATCATGCAAGCCTCTGCCGGCGGCAAAGAGTTTGTCGGTCAGAAGATCAATATTGAAGTGACGAAGTCCAAATTGACTAAGCCTTTCAAAAAGTGCGCGATTCGCATGGACTTTGATGAATTGGGCGTGGCGCGTTTTGACCCGACTTACTCTTTGGTTGAGTTGCTTCTGGAAAAGAAGAAGCTGGTATCTCCCGCCAATGGTTATGTCACATGGGATGGAAAGCGCCTGTCAAAACGTGCGATGGCTGAGCTGATCGATAAAGAAGGTCGGATTGGTGAATTGAACGCGATGTTAGAACCAGAAGCAGAAGATTCCACGCTGCCGGTCTAGCCCAAGTGGAAGTTCTCTCTACAATGTGACTGACAGTGTTGTCACATTATGGAGAGAACTATGCAAGTACAAGTAATTGGATTTATTCCACCAATGAAAGGTCTTGAGGATTCATTTAACACCTTTCGTCTTGGTGGAGCATTAGCAAAACGCCTTGAGGTAGGACATGAAGTGCTATTGATGGACGAAAAGACAAAGATAGTCTTCGGCAGGGCAGAAGTAAAAGAAGTGGTAACGGGAACCTTGGGCGAGCTTTGTTTGGTTCATGCTCACAAAAATCATTTAGAGATTAGTAACGAAGAAAGTGGCGCCTCAGAGCGCTTGTTTAAATATTTACAGCGCGTGTATGGACCTCACATCGCCACTGCGACGAAAAAGGCATGCGTTCTATATCTGAAAAGGCTTGAATAATGGGACTGAAACTAACAGACACGCTTGATTTTGGAAAACATAAAGGCAGCAAGATCGAAGACGTCTATAAAGCGGACGCTGGCTACCTTGTTTGGCTAAGACAGGAGCGACACAGTAAGAACGGCGAGACAAAGTTCTTCGCTCCTGAAATGCATATCTTATTGGATGACTGTATTAGAAATTCAAAGTCTCTTCGGAGTAAATACTCGGTATGGGAAGTGACCGTGCCGGGTATTGAGATTGAGCCGAGCGTCGAAGTGCAGGCGGCAAGATCCTTATCGGCACAAGCCTATCAAGAGCAATGGGGCGTCTACTAATGCCCTCCAAGCGTGAGAAGCATAGCGTCAATGGCAAATTGCTTGGCGTCTGGTATGAAAGCGCTGACGGCAAGAAAATGTATCTTGCGCATAGAACGCAAAAGCAGGTCTATCGCGAGCGAAACGCTTGGTGTATGGATTTGTCTATTTTAGAGCGCGCTAAGCTGCGTGGCGTGACTGCGATCGGAGTAGTGCGCAAAGAAGGTGGCCAGCGTCTTGTTTGGCTTACTCATATCAATGACTTTTACGATTCGCCGCATAGCTTCAGCATCTTTCACGGCTCAAGACAATTAGGTTTGCCAATGAAGCGATTTAGAATTGATCCTCTTCGTAGTGAAGTTGTGATCAATGTTGCCGTGAAAATTAGATAGTCAGTCCTGACTTACTTAACTATAATATTACTTTATAGAGAGGTAAAGAATGATTCTAACAACAGCGGCGTTATGCCTCGCAATTAATATTTATCAGGAGGCTCGTGGAGAGCCAATTCTGGGCCAGTATGCCGTAGCGTCAGTCACGATGAACAGAGCGAAAGAGCCTGATAAAGTTTGTAAAACCGTATTAGCAAGAAAACAGTTTTCGTGGACGACCAAGCTTGTTAAGGGCGAACGACTCTTAAAAGCAGGCGAGCCAAAAGATAAAGATGCATGGAGAACGGCGCAAATCATCGCGAAAGTAACGCTCGAAGGTCGCATGATGGATATGACCAAAGGCGCTACTCATTACCATGCAGATTACGTGCGACCGTATTGGTGCAGCTCGATGAAGGAAACGAACGTGCTAGGTCGTCATATTTTTTATAAAGTAAATCAGTCACAACTGACGTATATAGGAGCAATATGAAACCTTATGGAGTTATATCTGATACACACAATCACAATTGGTCAGCTTTTGGCGTTGTGAATGCGGACGGCGTGAACAGTCGTCTTCGTTTTACCTTAGACGAAACTAAGCGCTCAGCCGAAGAAGTGAAGAACGCCGGTGGCAACACTCTGTATCACGGCGGTGATTTGTTTCATGTTCGCGGCTCTATTGCGCCAAGCGTATTAAACCCGACGCTTGACTGCTACAGCGAGATTATCAAGTCAGGCGTCAATATTGTGATCAATGCCGGTAATCATGACTTGGAAAGCAAAACGGCAGCACGAGTGTCGTCTGCTATTACGGCGCTTGAAGGCATCGGCTGTGTTGTGATTAATTCGCCTTGTTATTACTTGGATGACGTAGTGGTTATTCCCTGGATTCAGGACTTGAACGAACTCAAGCGCTTGATCGAACATGTTGACCCTGCCGACCGTCCTCATTGCGACTTGCTATTACATGCGCCGATCGACGGTGTCATTCCTGGCTTGCCTGATCACGGTCTCAACGATGCGTATCTGTCGGGTCTCGGCTTTCGCCGTGTTCTCTCTGGTCACTACCATCATCACAAGCAAATGGCCGGCGAAGTCTATTCAATCGGCGCGCTCACACATCAAACATGGGGAGACGTTGACACGAAAGCTGGGTTTCTGATCGTCACTGAGAGCGAAGTGAAGTGGTTCGCCACACATGCACCGTCATTTGTCGAAATTGATGGCTCAACCGATCCAGACGAAATCCCATTGATCGTTGATGGCAACTTTGTGCGCGTTCGTATCGATAACGCTAAAGCGTCGGATGTGGAGAGCATGCGTCAATACATGATCGAGTGTGGCGCAAAGGGTGTCAACGTGCTGCAAATGACATCTGCCGCGATCACCGCACGAGCTGGCGGCACAACGCTGAAAGCTGGCGTAACGGTAGAGGCAAGCATCAATGATTTTGTGAATGCGCAAGCCTTCAAAAACAAAGCAGCGGTTGCGACTTTGTGCCAAGACATTTTGACATCTGTACGGAGTGCAGAGGCATGACAAAGGGCGAAGAATTTGACGCATGGGTGGACGAGTTCGAAGAGACGCTTTTGTGCGATTTTGGAATTGACGTCGATGACACCGGCTTATCGCATGAAGAGTTGCTTTGCATGGCGGACGAACCGGCGTATCAAGCAGTGGCTCGCTTTGCAGAGAAGCGCAACTTAACCAACAAAAATGAAGGACGCTTTCTATGAACATTACAAAATTAAATATTTGCAACTTCCTGACAATCGGCGAAGCGAGCTTTGATCTGGATGGTCGTGGCTTGATGCTGATTCAAGGTGAGAACGAAGATGACACGAGCGCGAAGTCAAACGGCGCTGGTAAGTCTTCCATTGTTGACGCGCTGTGTTGGGCGCTCTATGGCACGACCGCTCGTGAAGTCACCGGCGATGACGTAGTCAATGAGACTGCCAAAAAGAATTGCAGCGTCAGCGTGGTTCTGGAAGACGGCGATGACGCCTACACCATCAAACGTTACCGCAAAGATAAGACGATGAAAAATCAACTTATCGTCCATCGCATCCCTAACTATGGTGTCGCTGTTGATCTGTCTAAAGGCACAGACAAAGAAACACAGGAAGTCGTGAATAAGATTATGGGTTGCAGCCTTGATGTATTTGTTGGCTCAATCTATGCCGGTCAAGAAAAGATGCCAGATCTTCCCAACATGACCGACAAGCAATTGAAGCTCTTGATCGAGGAAGCAGCCGGCGTTGAAGAGTTGGCGACAGCATACGCAGAAGCGCGGACTCGTTCCACACAAGTCAACTTAGAGCTGTTAGGCGCAGAGACAGAAGCGAACGTACTCACTGCTCAATTGGCGACCTCAGAAGCGGGTCTGCTCAAGGCGCAGACGGACTTTGATCAGTTCGAAGCGAACCGCAAGGATCGTGCGCGTGAAGAGTTAAAAGCGGTATCGCCGATACAAGACAAAATTAACGAAGAAAAAGCGAAGGTCGCCTCAATTGATGCGCCAGCTTTATCAAAGCGTAAGACAGAGCTGGAGTCGATTCTGGCAAAGCGTAACGTTGAAGAGCAAGGCTTGCGTGAACTCGCTATCGCTGAGCGCAGTATCAGCGACAAGGTAACGCGATTTAGATCCACAACCGAGATTGAGAAGGGCGCCCTCAAACGCCAAGAAGACTCTATCGCGTCGATCAATTCACAGGTAGGGACGCCATGCGGTTCATGTGGCAAGGTCTATTGTGAACACGATCTGGAAGAGGCGGTCAATGCGCGTAACGCGGCGCTTACCTTGCAAAAGAAATCGTTGCTACAAGCCGCCACAGGGCTGCGTGACGCGTTAGCCGAGCATGAGGTGGCAAAAGCGAAGGTCGCGACATTCCAAGCATCGATGTCTGACGTAACGGCGGTGTCCGAAGAAATGCGCAAAATCGACACGCAATTGCGCCTTTCGACCATGTTTGATGAGGCGCAAGCAAAGTTGTTGGCTGCAATTGATGAGGTGAAGAACAGAGCGAAGACGAAAATGTCTGAGCCGAACCCCTGGAAGAATCTGATCGAGACGCAAGTGGAACAGATTGAAGCGCTCAAGGTAAAAATTCACAATGTCCAAACTAGCATCGCGACTTTAGAAGACAAAGCCGAAGTGTATATGGACGCAGTCAAGGTATTTGGACCTGCTGGCGTTCGCGCTCACATTCTCGATACAGTCACGCCTTTCTTGAACGACAAGACCGGCGAATATCTCGATGCATTGTCAGATGGCAATATTCACGCCGTCTGGTCAACCTTGTCGCGTACAAGTAAAGGCGATATGAAAGAGAAGTTCAACATTGAAGTCACCAATGACAAGGGCGGCAAGACTTTCAAGTCAATTTCTGGTGGTGAGAAGCGCAAGGTGCGTATCGCTACCGCAATGGCATTGCAAGACATGGTTGCATCACGCGCAGCGAAGCCGATCAACTTATTCATGGCGGACGAGATTGATCACGCATTGGATGAGCCGGGCTTGGAGCGTTTGATGACTGTTCTGGATAAGAAAGCCAAAGAGCGCGGCACGGTTCTGGTGGTCAGCCATAACAGCTTGTCGGACTGGATCGACTCGGTCATTACGATCAAGAAGACTGGCGGCATTTCAACCGTATCAGGAGCAAACGAACGTGGCGTCATTCTCTAGCGCGCTAGAGGCGTTATTGAATACGCCAGGCATGTCAACAGATTCGTCTAAATACAAAGCTCTTCTTGGCGGCAGCAGGGTGGCGTCAATGTTGGCGCCAGAGAAGCTTCGTGGCGTAACAGCAGACTTGGCAATTGTTGATGATCTTTTAAACTACAAAGGAAAGAATGTGGATTTAGAGCAAATTTCAAATGAGCTTTCGGAAAATCTGAATTTCACCAAGACGCCAAACGTGTCTTTGAGAGCGCCAACTAATCTGACGGTAGTGTGTCCGAAAGGCTTCTCTAAACAGTCACATATTGGGGGTGAGGAGTTCACCATCACCGATGCGCGGGTAGGCAAAAAAGGCAAGATCATTCTGTCTCTGCGTCCAAAAGATGCGACTAATTATTCTCATGCCGAAGTTCTCTTGGATGACGCTAAGCAGCAATTGAATGGCGTCATGGAGACATTAGAGACGGCTCTGCCTGGATTCGATGACTTTATCAAAGGCGTCAAAGTTCTTGAAGTTCAGAAGAAAGAAGTCGCCGAAGTCGCCGTCAAGATGAAAGATTACCAAGACTTCGGATCATGGTAGAGCAAGGCATTTAACCGATTCACTCACCACAACTCAACCAGACTTTTGTGTCTGGTAACAGGAGAAACACATGAATACAAAATTGAACATCGTTGGCTTTGACCCAAGTTTAAGCAATTGGGGCGTCGCTCTTGGAACATTGGACATCGAAACTATGAAGGTCGAGATTACCGACTTAAGCGTGATCCAGACCGATCCTGAAAAAGACAAGAAGATGCGTAAGGTCGTGCGTAAGAACAGCGAAGACTTAGAGCGCTCCAAGATTTTGCACAATGGTGTCGTTGAGGCGATGAAAGATACGTTTATCGCCTTTGTGGAGGTGCCGGTCGGTAGTCAGTCAAGTCGTGCGATGGCGAGTTACGGTGTCTGCATCGGCGTATTGGCTACGATTGCGTCCGCCATGCCGGTGATTCAGGTCACACCGACCGAAGTCAAGATGGCTGGCTGCGGCATCAAGACTGCGACAAAGGAAGAAATGATCGAGGCGATGATGAATAAGTATCCAACTGCACCTTGGCC
This sequence comes from Undibacterium sp. RTI2.2, assembly GCF_035018705.1. Taxonomy (NCBI): domain Bacteria; kingdom Pseudomonadati; phylum Pseudomonadota; class Betaproteobacteria; order Burkholderiales; family Oxalobacteraceae; genus Undibacterium; species Undibacterium sp. RTI2.2. The sequence goes on from NZ_JASJXN010000004.1 coordinate 21,593, forward strand.
CACCAAGGTCGTCAAAGGTATCGTCACGCCAATCTTCAGCAAATGTGAACACATGGCAGACGCAGTTGCGGCAATCGAAGCGGGTATCGCAACGGATGAGTTCCAAGCAACAATCGCTATGTTTAAATCGATGCCAATGTTTAAGCGCGCATTCGCCGCTTAGATTGTAAGCGATGACTGTCTATAATTGATTGAACCGAAAATAAGCAATTCTATTTTTTTATCCTTATAGTCAGTCACAACTGACGTATATATAATTATTCTCCACCTTTTACAAAGGAAATAAATGAACGTCACAAAACGCGATGGATCGACAGAACCGCTCAGCATTGAAAAAATTCACAAGGTAGCGCAGTGGGCAACAACCGGACTGGACGTCTCTCAATCAGAGCTAGAAGTCGAAGCGAACCTATTATTTTTTGATGGCATCAAAACAGCGACCATCCATGATGCACTCATATCTGCCGCAGCCGGTCTGAACTCAGTTGAGGCTCAGGACTATACATTTGTCGCGGCTCGACTCTTGCTGCAAAAATTGTATAAAGAAACGTCTGGCTCAATCGAGTATCCACATCTGGCATCCTACATTCATTTTGGCGTATTCATCAATCGCCTCAGTCCCAAGATGACGCAAGTATTCGACCTTGAAGTGTTAGACAATGTAATCGATCCTAGCCGTGACATGCTGTTCACGTACATCGGCTTGCAGACGATTGCCGATCGCTATTTGATACGAGACGACGAGGACGAAATCATTGAGCTGCCACAGCACTTCTTCATGCGTGTGGCAATGGGCTTGGCGCAGAACGAATCGAACCCGACATCGGCAGCGGTGGAGTTTTATAACGTTCTGTCATCGCATGAGTTTATTAATTCCACGCCGACATTATTCAACTCTAGCACTTTGCACGAACAATTGGCGTCATGCTTCCTGAATACGGTAGCAGATTCTATTTCCAATGACGAGGGCAAGCACCGTTACGCCTCGATCTTTGGCACGATTGAAGAGTGCGCTAACTTGTCCAAGTATGCAGGCGGCATTGGTACGGACTGGCACCGCGTTCGTGGCACTGGTGACCGCATCAAGGGAACAGACGGCAAATCCTCTGGCATCGTTCCTTACTTGAAGGTCTATAACGATACAGCGGTAGCGGTCAATCAATGTTTTGCGCCAGATACATTAATTCGGGTTCCGGAAGGTGTAAAGCGAATTGCGGACATAAAAATTGGCGATTTAGTTCTGGGTCAACGTGGCGCATATCGTGAAGTACGCGAAGTTATGTCTTACAGCCAGAAAGATGCGATGGTTTCAATAAAGCCGAAATACGCACTAGAGCCATTAATCGTCACATCTGGACACCCTATTTACGCGATTCAAGGTATTGAAGAAAATCAATCACTTGAAAGAACGCTTTCCCAGATCACGGCAGGTAAATATGCGGCAGAGTGGGTAGAGGCTGGCGAGTTGAAGAAGGGCGACTATGTTGCTCAGGTTATTCCTGACGAAATAGTGCCGGTTGAGGGCTTTACCGAAGATGATGCACGTCTTTATGGAATCATGTTAGGCGACGGTCATTGCGCTAAAAAGTCGATGATTGACTTTAAAGGTGATGACGTGACGGCGAAAGAGTGGGGTGTTACAGGTTCTTCGTCAGAGGAAAAGACTTTGGTTTTTGTTGCTGAATATTTGACAGCGCGTGGCTTAAAGTATGGCTATTCGACCGTAGGAAGTGGCGCGACGCAAATTAAGTGGTCATTCGGTGGAAAACAGCAAGAGCGCGATTCGTTCGGAAAGTTTGTCAGCGGTGTAAATTGTCTGCCATTTGATTACGAAGACCTTTATGACGGGGATGGAAATAAGCGTATCAGCCAAAGACTTTCTCATCTGCCACTTAATCAGGCATTAGCGATTGTTCAAGGTTTAATCGACTCAGATGGATGTATCTCTCGCGGTAAAGAAATCTCCTTTACAAATACTTCTATCAAGCTAATTGAAGGCTTGAGATACCAGCTTTTGCGGTTGGGCATTCCTACTGCCGGCAATAAGAAGGTGCGTAGTAACGAGCATCTTGGATACGATTCTATTACAACTTCGTGGGACGTGCGCATTCCGGCGTTTGCTGAATTGGCTCAAATTTTTGGCATTCCGTCAGTGACGAAATTTAACTGGTTCAGAATTGATAATATGATCTTTGGGCGAGTTTCTTCAGTTACCGAAATTGAACCTATTTCAATTGTGCATGATCTGAAAGTGGATGGTGACGCCACTTACTCGACAACTTCCGCCCTAGTTCACAACGGCGGTAAGCGTAATGGCGCTTTTGCCGCATACATTGAGCCAATGCATCCAGACTTGTATGACTTCATCGACTTGAAGAAAGAGTCCGGTGATGATCGTCGCCGCACCCATGACATCTTTCCAGCATTGTGGATTCCCGACCTGTTCATGCAGCGCGTGAAAGATCGTGGCGTCTGGAGCTTCTTTAGCCCTAACGTCTATCCAGAGCTGCATGAAACCTATGGCGACTTATTTGAGGCGCGTTTTGAGCAGTTAGAGCGCGAAGGTAAGTTTGTTCGCCAAGTGCCTGCACTCGATGTATGGAAGAAAATAATCAATGGTTTATTCGAGACGGGCCACCCTTGGCTGACGTTCAAAGATACCTGCAACCGCCGTAATCCACAACAGCATGCAGGCATGATTCATAACTCCAATCTGTGTACAGAAATCACTCTGAACACGTCGGACGACGAGACTGCCGTGTGTAACATTGGCTCGATCAATATGTCGAAGATCAAGTCTGATGAACATTTACGGAAAGTCGTGAGAACGGCAATGCGTATGTTGGACAACGTGATCGACATTACATTCTATCCATCTGAGCGCGCAGCGAATGCCAACAAGCGTCATCGCCCTGTAGGTCTTGGCGTGATGGGCTACACCGAGTATCTGGTTAAGCGCGGCATTGATTGGGAAAGCCAAGAGCATTTGGAAGCGGCTGACGAATTTATGGAAAAGTTCTCTTACTACGCCATTGAAGCGTCAAGCGACTTGGCGGCAGAGCGCGGTCTATATGAGTCATTCAGCGGTAGTTTGTGGAGTAAAGGCATCCTACCGATCGATACAGCCAGCGCTAAAGCTGTCAGCTTGACGAATCGCAAGCATGCAATGAACTGGAACGCTTTGCGTGAAAAAGTTCAACTGCAAGGCATGCGTAACAGCAACACGATGGCGATTGCGCCGACCGCAACAATCAGTAACATCGTCGGCACGACCGCAACTATCGAGCCGATCTATCAGCGTGAAGTGGCGAAAAAGAATATGTCCGGTCTCTTCATTGTGACCGATCCTTGCTTGCGTTATGGCGACCCGTCTCTGTGCAAAGAGGCGTTCGACATCGACCCGATCAAGTTAATTCTTGCAGCCGCAGTGCGTCAGAAGTGGCTTGACCAGGCACAGTCCACCAACATTTTCGTCAAAGGGAATGTCAAGGGACGTGACTTGGACAATATCTACATGACCGCTTGGGAATATGGCTTGAAAACGACGTATTACTTGCGTGGTCAGTCAGCCGAAATGACGAAGTCTGTCATCGCTCCGGTCGCTGCTCCTCAAGAGCCAGATGAGCCAGTCAACAACTTATGCAGTCTGGACAATCCGGACTGTGAAGCGTGTCAATAATTAATGAAAGGGCGAAAGCCCTTTCTTTTTCCATGAAAGAGATTATGAACGTTAAAGATTTAATCAACCAACGCCGGCTTATTAATGGACCAAAGGACAAGCTTATGTGTGTCAATCCATTGAAGCATAAGTGGGCGTGGGAAATGCTGGATACATTTGAAAAGAACACTTGGTTCCCAAAGTCAATTGCAATGGGTCGCGACATTCAGGACTATAAAGAGCGGCTTGATGATGCTGAGCGCAGCATGTTCGACAAGGCGACCGCATTCTTATCGAATCTGGACGGCATTCAGTTCGACAACCTGATCACCAATATCGGCAGTCATATCACTAGCCCAGAAGTGTCCATGTGTATTGCCAGACAAGCGTATGAAGAGGCGAATCATGTACGAGCTTATGCCACCATCATTGAGACGGTCTCACTAGATCCTCTTAAAGTGTATGGCATGTATGAGAGCGACGATATTCTGGCGAAAAAGAATGCGTTCATCATGGCACAATCGGCAGCGTTAGGGGAGGGCGAGTTCACCGCTGAGAAATTTGCTTTAGCCGTGATTGGCAATATCGTTCTTGAAGGCATCTATTTTTTCAGTGGCTTTTACTCTTTCTACCTTCTTGCAAAGAACGGCAAGATGTTAGGAAGTGCCGATCAGATCAAGTACATCGAGCGTGATGAGCTGGCGCATTTTGAGTTTTTCATTCACATGTTTCACACGTTGCAGGTAGAAGAGCCACAAGTCTTTACGCCAGCATTCAAAGAGAAGGCACTCAATATTATTCGTCAAGCGGTCGAGCTTGAGACGGCGTGGGGTAAGCACATTATCTCCGGTGGCGTATTAGGTGCAACAGACGCAATTATCACTGAGCGCATCAAATACCTGGCGAATTTACGTGTAGCACGTCTGGGTTGGGAGCCTTTGTATCCTAACGTGAAAAATCCAACACCGTGGGTCGAGAAGATATCTGCCATTAATGGTGTGGAGTCGAATTTCTTTGAAGCTCGTCCAACCGACTATCAAGCCGGTGGCGCACTTGAATGGGACTTATAATTTCCATTAAAAGATCAGTCAGCACTGAACTATAATATAAGAGAGCGGGGCATAAGATGCCCTGCAATCTAGGAGATATGAATGAGTAACGTGTTTGAGTTTAAACCGCGCAAAGCAAGCGCGGTAAGTAGTGAACCAGCAAAGCGAGTGGCGAGTGTAGAGGTAGCGCAAACGCAGCACAAACCGCAATCAAAAGATGAAGCCGCGTTGACTATTGTTAGCGCACTTTCATTTTACGCTCAACAAGGATTCGATCATGGGGAGAGAGCGAGACAAGCTCTTCACACGATGAAAGCGGCATCAGAAATAGAAGCACCGCAGGACGAACGAGCGTAGCCGATCCCATTCCAACACTCGGTCTGTATCGTCTTATTTATCAACTTTTAAGGGTTAAACATGAAGAAAATACTTTTAGCATTGGCGATTGCTTCCGCATTATCAGCTTGCGGTAGCAGAAACGACGACGCGCGACAACCAATTCAGTATGCACAGCAGGCTCAGCCGCAATACGCATCACAAGCGGCGCCCGTAATCGTGCAGCAGCCACAACAAAGCTCTGGCACTGGCGATATGTTGATGGGTGCAGCAATTGGCGCAATGGGTATGCATCTGTTAAGTGGCAACAATAATTCTTCGCAACAGACGCAGGTAGTTGAGAGGCGCACCGTGGTCAACAACTACATCGAGCGGCCAGCAACGCAAGCGTCAACTTCTACGCCTACGCCTACGGTCAAGCCGGTAGTTCCAGTTGTGTCTCCTAAGCCAGCGGCTCCAAGTTACGCCAGTGTGTACAAGGCGCCAGCACCGAAGCCTGCCGCACCTTCTTATGCCAGTGTGTACAAGCCTTCTGCGCCGAGTTACAGCAGCTCGTATCGCTCATCAACGCCAACACGCAAGTAATGTCGGTTTGGATGCACGGAGAAGGAATCGCGATCCTTTTCTTCGTTGGTTTTATTAGCGGAGTTGCCACGACGATTTACGTGTGGCGTAAATTAAACAAGTCTTACAAGAAAGTATCAGGATGACCTCTACTGTAAAAGTCGTAGAACACACTTTAGCCGCTAATGGAAAGCAGTTGATCACTTTCGTATTGCGGTATCCGAGATTTATTCATGCGGAGCTGATGACGCATCGGGTATTCAGTCGTAACGCTTCATCTTCACGAGCCATTCCGGTTAAGAAGATGATCGCTCAAGTCTGGAACGATCCAGCGATGCCTATTCATTGGGGTGCGAATCAGCCTGGCATGCAGGCTCGTGCAGAGTTGACCGGCTTTAAACGAAACGTCGCAAAAGCTTGCTGGCGCTTGGCTGGTAAAGTCGCCGCAAGTATCGCATGGGTAGCGGACAAAGTTGGCTTGCACAAACAAGTCGCTAATCGAATCTTGGAGCCATTCCAGTACATCAGCGTTGTTCTAACTACGACTGAAATGAGCAATTGGAACGAGTTACGCGCCCATCCTGATGCGCAGCCGGAGATTCGTGATTTGGCAATGAAAATGATTGTAGCTGCCGGACTTAGCGTGCCTGAAACTCGCGGCCCAAACCGTCTTTATGCGTCTGGTTGGCATTTGCCTTTTATTACTGAAGCCGAACGCCTTGTGTGTAAAGAATGTCCTATTTTCTTGGCAAAACTATCGGCAGCTCGTTGTGCGCGTGTTAGCTATTTGACACACGATGGGGAAAAACCTAGTGCGGCAAAAGATATAGCGCTCTTTGAGCAATTAGTCGGTAGCGTTCCATTGCATGCCAGTCCGACCGAGCATCAAGGCTATTCGGTTTATAGCGCTAAATCCACATGCAAGAACTTTGTCGGCTTCGGGCAGTTCCGCCATCTGGTCGAGCATTGCGTGTTCCACAATCAAGAATTGGTCGATTGGTAAATTTTAATATTCGTACTTAATAAAAATCGTAGTAATTCTCAACAACACAGAAAGGCAACAACATGAACTCAAAAGACTATATTAAAAACGCCACCGCAACCGAAAGCGTTCCTGCGTCTATTGAAATTGACCAAGTGATGCTACACGCCTCACTTACGCTGATGATTAAAGCGGCAGAGCTAGGCGACCTTATCAAACGCAAAATCTACTACGGCAAGGCATTCGATCAAGCGAAGCTAAAAGAAAATTTGTCTTATGTGACTAGCGTCGCCAATTTTATTAGCGAGGGTCAAGAGGCTGGCGTTGATTTCAATACACCTAAAACGCAAGAAGAGGAAAGACAAGGTCTGCCAGCCGAATTGCGAGGCATAAGCTTAAACAATATTAATCCTCGCTTACTGCATGCAGCGATTGGCTGCTTTACTGAGTCTGGCGAATTACTCGATTCGGTTATAAAACAATATGAGACCGGCGTAATTGATCTGGTGAATTTCAAAGAAGAAGTTGGCGACTTGCAATGGTATCAAGCTATCGGGTGTTCCGAAATTGGCGCTGATTTGGACGAATTGCGTGACGTAAATATCGCTAAATTGAAAGCGCGTTACCCAAATAAGTTTTCTAATGAAGCGGCGCTGAATCGTGATCTGGTTGCTGAGCGCGCCATTCTCGAAGGTGAGCAGCTTATATATCCAGGTGGCGGCGAAATTAAGCCATCAACCGGCGTTCTTCGGTCAGCATGAGCTTGATTGGTCTTCTAGGTAGCCACCGCACTGGCAAGACCACGCTTGCAAAAGTCTACGCTGAAAAACATGACTTGATCTTTGTCGAGACTTCGGTCTCGTCAATTTTCAAGCAAATGGGGTTGGACCCGGCTGCAAAGTTCAAATTTAAAGAGCGATTAGAAATTCAGGAAGAAGTTCTTCGTTCTGTGGAGGAGATTTACAACCGGATTGATCCTAGCGTGAGCGCAATCGCTGACAGAACGCCACTCGACATGCTTGCATACACGATGAGCGAAGCGATTGGCGACTCTGTAGGTAAGCGTGAGCAAGCGAAATTCGCTTCCTATGTACGTCGATGTTTTGAAGTGACGAATCGTCGGTTCTCCAGTCTTATCTTGGTACAGCCTGGCATTCCGGTCATTGCGATGCAGGGTAAGGCGATAGCAAATGAAGCCTACATGGAGCATTTGAACTCGCTGATGCTTGGACTCAGTCTTGATGAACGGATAAAAGTTCCTCACTTCTATATTCCGCGAGGTGTACTTAGTCTTGAAGGGCGCGTGACGGCATTGGATGGTGCGGTCAACATGGTAACAAGGTCGGCGCAACATGAAGTCGAGCAGTACACGGCTTCGGGCGGTAAGTTTCAATAGGCAATGTGCTTGGGTATGTTTACAAGAGTGACTATACCCAAGCGTGAATTTATACAATTTGTTTGTCAGTAAGTCACACGACTTGCAATCACTGGAGATTAATAGAATGAATACGAGCAAGGTATCTACTAGCATTATGAAAATCACGCCAACGATAGCGGCTAATCTTTTGAAAAAGAATAAGCCAGATAATCGTGATGTTAGACCTGGAAATGTCGCCAAGTTTGTCAAAGAATTAAAGTCAGGCAATTTTAAAACAACTCATCAGGGCATTGCCTTTGATCAAGATGGCTTTTTGACTGACGGTCAGCATCGATTGCATGCAATTGTTGAGTCTGGCATACCAGCAGAAATGATGGTGACAAAAGGCTTAGATCGTGATGCGTTCTCAGTTATGGATGTCGGCGCTCGGCGTACAGCGGGTAATATTCTTCATTGTTCTCCAAAGATCGCACAAGCTGTTAGTTTGGCTATTCGCATGCTATCTCCAGGCGGCAATTCGTCCGCTGTGACGCCATCTGAGCTTCAAGTGGCATACGAAGCAATCGGCCATTTGGCAGAAGAGCTTGATGCGGCCTGTAATTCAAACTCTGTCTATTTTTCATCAGCGCCAGTGCGTCTCGGTGCAATCGTTTTGATGTTAGAAGGCTTTGATAAAGATTACATTCTTAAACAGTATGCAAGCCTATGCCGCGCACATCTGTCAGACCTGACGCCAATTACTGAACAATGGATGGCGCAGCACGTAAGAGGCTCAATCAAGGCGATAGACAAATACGATACATTAGGTCGTGCCTTGTTCGCGCTGAACCCCAAGAATCGTAACGCACTGCGCTTGAAGACGCCTGACGCTCACACTGCTGCTCTGTATGCGACCGGCGTATTGAGTCGGGTAATTGGCTAGGCTAATTTAAGGTTTGCGTTAAAAGTAAGTCATCGGTGACTATACTTTGTTGACGCAAACCTTTATAATTTAAGAATGAAATGCGCAGCGTTGCGCAAGGGGGCATAAATGACCACATTACAGATTTTTATCATTGCCATCTGGTTGTGCATCTTACTAGGCTTATTTAGCTTCGTCATTGTATCCAGTTTCGGATACAGAATGCTATTGGAAACTATTGCGACCATGATGTTTTATGTGGGCGTGATTGTCTCAGTGATTATCTTCGCTCATGAGTGGATAACAAAATGAGTGACGTTCCAGTCTTACGCGAAGAGTTAGACCGCAAGTCGCTGGAGACAGCTCAATGGTTGCTGAACTCGTTTCAAAACCATAGCATCACTGCCGAGCAGTTCAGCATTGGGCTTGATACGTTATTCATGGCGGTGTCCGGTCTGGTGGATGAAGAATTGATCGACCTCATTACGGCATGCGATCAGTACACCAAGAATTTGAACAATGTCGTAAAGGCGCATTTCTGCAAAGACAGATTCACGCATTCGGTTACTTGGAAAGTGGGCGAGACTTCTTTATTGATAGAGAAACGCCAGGATGGAAGCATTTACGACGAAGAGACAAAACACTTCGGATCAGCCGAGATTGCGAACAAAGCCATGCAACTGATCGAAAACAATTACATCAAAAGCGGCTGTGAAAAACTTTAGGAGGGGCCTATGCCTGTTGCTTCAACGTCTATCGCGGCATTTAAGACAGCGCCGATCAAACCGATGCGTGACATGGTCTATGAAGTGATAGAGAGCTATGGCGCGTCAGGATGCATTGCAGACGACGTTATCGCGTTCTTTGCAAAGACGGACAAGACCAACACCGGACGCATCACTGGGCGCTTCTCAGAGCTGGAAAAAGAGAAGCGCATCGTGAGAGTAGGGGATACACGGTCGGGCATATCGGGCAAACAGCAATTAGTGATGCGAGCCACGGTTCACGCTGCCGGTATGAAGGTAATGACGCCAGCGAAGGTTGCGCGGAAAACGGGATTCTTGGCAGGCATGATGTTCGCTGCAAGACTGGTGGCAAAAGAGACTGATATCTCAGTGGCAAAAGGGGCGCTCAAGCGCGAGTTATTAAAAGTGGCGAAAAGGTAGAGCAAATATGGATAAAGATATTAAGTCGCCAATCAAAAGTGGCTGGCGCAATAACATCAATGGGTATGTGGAAGGCTGCGTGAAAACTGAGGTAAAGGTTAGCCAAATTAACCTTTCTCTTGATCAGGAGACCGCATGGGCGCTGTGCAATTTACTGTGTGACAGCGAGTTAGAAAAGTCAGGCGCAATAAATAGACCGCAATTTCCGATGATGTCTAACCTCGGCGCTGCATTGGGGCGAATGATCGACCATAGCGCCGCAAACAACAGCGGTAGAAAGGTGATAAAAACATGAGCGACGATAAACAAATTGATAGGTTTTCAAATTGGCTCGCAACTTCAAGATACAAGCAAGTAATGCGGACGAGCGCCCACGAAGACACCATGATGGAAAACGCCTGGTGTGCGGCGTTGGCATCGCATCCTAAAAAGGATCTCAAATGGAGCAATTTCAAGCCGGACTTACTGATCCAGTTCATCAAAGAAAACTCGAATTTTGATGCCAAGCTGACCGAAGAAATGCTTAATTTTGCCATCAACAATTGTGGCGAGGGTTCGCAGACAAAGCCATACCAAGTCGAGGTTGCGTCATGGATGAAAGCGTGTTTCGGCGATGTAATTTCCGCCGACACAATCGAGCGCAATCATCGCTTTCTTGAAGAGGCGCTTGAACTGGTTCAGGCATGTGAATGCACTCAGAGCGAGGCGCATCAATTAGTCGATTATGTCTTTAACCGACCGATCGGCGAGAAGACTCAAGAGGTTGGCGGTGTAATGGTCACTCTTGCCGCATTGTGTCAGGCGCAATCAATTGACATGCAAGAGACGGGGAGAGTTGAGCTAGAGAGAGTCTGGACTAAGGTTGAGCAGATTCGAGCAAAGCAAGCATCAAAGCCGAGATATTCGCCACTTCCTATTTCGCAGCCAGTACAGGAAAGCGACTACGAATTTGAGGCTTTTGGTGAACCGCATGTATCAATACCATATATTGAGCTTTTTAATTTACGTGCAGAGAATGCAAGACTTAAATCTGAGTCAGTGCAGGTAAGCGCGGAGCCATCTAATGAAATTATTATCGACTGCATAAAAGATTTTAAATATAAATACGACGATGGCGTGCCATTGTTAAGATTTCAAGACAGCCCACTGTTTGCTGAGTTTTGTGTGCGAATTTATAGAATGGGTTGGGGTGATTGCAATGCGTCCAGAAAGTCAAAGCCAGTAAAGGTAAGTGCGGAGCCTGTCGGTTGGCTTTCGTGGGTTGGGGATAAAAACAAAATTCATTCAAGTGCGTCATACACTGACTATGAGCCACTTGCTTATGAGTCACGCGTAAAGATTTATACAGACGCGCCGAATACCGAAGCACGAATGACAGAACTCGAAAAAGAACTGGCGCACTGGAAGAGCAATCATGCCGACGTAGTCAAGCGCCTAGCGATAGCGACACAGCGCCTAGACTTGCCTGTTGAAAGAATTCTGGCGATGCGGGAAATGGAAACGTTGCAAACAAAAGTGGCGGAACTCGAAAAAGAAAACGCGCTGCTTAAAGATGTGGAAGCCAGCTTTGCACATTTAAGCGAGGCGCTTCAAGCTGATTGCGCAGCAATGAAAGAAGAGAATAAGGAGCTGCGAGCTTTATTGTGTATTCGTTCAGCTTCGCCAACACACATACCTTATATGGACGACGGAGAGATGCAAGATAACAGTATGCTACCGCGCATTGACTACAAGCGAGACTCCGTAGAAGCCATTAAGCGAAAGCTGACAGCTCGGACAGTGGCTAAATTGAAAGGCGGTGCAGCATGATCCCGTACTTTAAAAAAACAAAAAAGGTGATCAAACATGAAAAAGCTAAAAGTTGGCGACACTGTATCGCTCAATGATCATGGGCTACGCCAAATTTATCTCACGCCAATTGGGTGTGACGTGCTTATCGACACGAACTCCTCTGGCGAAGAACTATGCACCGTCACCGGATACCATGCCTGGGCATCGCTGCATAACAAGGACGATCATCGCGTGTTTGTTGACGTTGTCTATAAAGGTACGACTACGCCTAATGCCCGTCTTTTAAACGAAGTAAAGCCAGCCTTTTAATTAAGAGCGGCTATCAAGGAGTGAAGAATGAAAGCGACTATTAACTCAAAAGGCGTTCTGACTGTAATGGCAGAAACAGAATTGGAAGCGTATGCGCTTCGCATGTGGTGCGTCCAAAATTATGTGCAATCTCCAAACATATCTGAGACTACAGTTGCCGCTTACATGGTCTTTAAAGGTGAATCGATGATTGTGCATGGCTTTCTTGAAACATAAGCATTTATCGACATTTTTTTGCTATAATAAGTAAGTCAGCACTGAGTAACAAAAGTTTATTTAACTAACTAGGAGTAATAACAACATGGCAAAAGTAACAATGCACAAAGCGAACGACGGCACACTGTTTGATAAAGCGAAAGACTGCGAGGCGCACAACTACAAACTTCGACTGACTCCGATTGTGAAAGAGTTCGCCGAAGGTCTGACTAGCGACAACAATTCCGGCGTTTGTGAAGCAGATCATGGAGGTTTAGCTGTATTCGTTTATAACCTGCCTGAATTTATTTGTCATAACGCCGACAAAATTCGCAGCATGTTGGCAAATGCCTCAGTAGTTCGTAAGCCTCGTAAGCCAGCGAAACAGATCGTAACGCAAACAGTTGTCGCCTAACGTAAAGCTTTGACCGCTAACATCAGTCAGCACTGATTGACTGATGTTAGGAGTGAACGTTTTACCAGTTTCATAAATCGGCAAAGTTGCCATTAAAGGAGAAAATCATGTCGAACAAACGCATCACTAAAGACCTATTCGCAACAATCGTCAGCAGCGCCATAAAAGGGGCTTATCAAAGTGAGTTTGACGAAATCACTAAGCGCCAAAAAGAAATCACATTGAAAGTCTATCGTCTTCTTGTTACGGAAGAGCAAGAGAAGGCTATGAAGAAGTTACCTCATGGCTTCTTCAATGTCACGTCAGGACGGCAGGGCATATATGTTTCTGCCGGTAGAGGCGATGACGCCAGACGCACAAAATTTTCCGCTCATTTCGGCGATGGTTGCCGTATGCCTGCCAATAGTTCTGGCTTTAACTCAATCAACGTAACGAGCGACGAGATATATAAGGAGTTTGAACAACTGAAGCAGGATGAAAGTGAAGTTCGTTCCAAGGTCGCATTATTAGAAGAAAAAGTTAAGGCAATTGTAGGCTCTGTTTTTACCGTCAAAAAGCTCATTCTTGTGTGGCCCGAAGGCAAAGTTTTCATTCCAGAAGAAGCGCTCGTTGATCGCTCAGAGAACCTTCCTGCCTTAATTGTTGATGGCTTAAACAATTTATTGATGTCGGCACGTCCAGGTCTTGAGCTGACAGCACCTTAGTAGCAAGGCAAAGCGTCCGGCAAGCGTATGTCGGACGCACACTCTCCAAGAGTGAAATTAGATAATTTGTATGTCGAATGACAAACAACTAGCGAGAAAGAAATGACAAAAAATCCTCTTACTTCTACAGCCACACTACAACCTAACTTTGAATTGCTCAAAGACGCCTACTCAATTATCGATGGCATTCCAGATAAGCAATTTGATCTTGACCGTGTCGTGTCTAAGGGTTATGCCAAAAAAGCTGATTGCAACACCATCGCTTGTGCTATCGGATTCTTAGCGATGCACCCACAATTTAACGCGCTTAGGCTGTCATACAGTCCGCCAAATGGTCTTCAATTCAAGGGGAGACAATTAGATAGTTACAAAACGGTAATCAGTAAAGTTTTTGGCGTAAGCGAAGACGACGCTCGAAACCTGTTCGGCGCCGCATACTCAAGCGACTATGATCCGCTTTTCTCGGATCGCTCACATAAGAAGCTTTGGCAGCACCGCGTTATGCGGTTCTTAGAAAAAAACGGTCAGGTGAAATCATGAGTGGCCCGAACTTTGAACTTCTGAAAGATGCCTACGCCATCATTAGCGGTATTCCAGAAAGCCAGATTGACCTTGGGAGTATTACGAAGAACGACTGTACTGAGGCAAGCTGCAGCACCATCGCTTGCGCTGCCGGTTACTTGGCGATGCATCCTCAGTTTAACGCTCTTGGTTTATCGATCGGCGGAAAAGGCGAATTAGTATATAAGAACCGAATTAATTGGAACTATATCGATCCCCTGAGTTCGATCTTTGGCTTAACTGAGAAAGACGCGACAAATCTGTTTTCGCATGTTGACGGAAGTAGATATGACGCTGAGATTCTTGACGCTTCGTCAGACAAAGCACTGTGGCTCAAACGCGTTGAAGCTTTCTTAAAGGAAAACGATCAATGGCGCGGTCTTGAAGAAAAGAGCGCAAAATGAAAATCATTGGCTTCGATACAGAGACGACAGGTCTTAAACCGATGGACGGCGACAAGATCATCGAAATCGCCTTGCTGACTTACGATTCCGATACACGCAAGCTGATCGATAAATACGTCCAGCGTATTAACCCAGAGCGTCCAATCTCGGCAGGCGCGCAAGACATTCACGGCATCACGTTTGAATCGCTTGTGTTGATGCCGAAGTTCAAACAGATAGCGCATGAAGTGAAGAGCCGGTTGGACGCTGCTGATTTGCTTGTAGCGCATAACCTGAACTTCGATGCCGAGTTTCTTATCTGCGAGTTCGCCGCATGTGGTCTTCCTATTCGGGATATGCCAAGCATCGACACAATGACAGAGGCGCGTTGGGCATGCGCAGAGGGTAAATATCCAAAGCTGAGCGAATTGTGTTTCGCGCTTGGCGTGACCTACGATCAAAGTGCCGCTCATGCCGCAGATTATGACGTGGACGTCATGATGCAATGTTTGTGGCGCGGTCTGGATCGTGGCTTCTATCAATTACCGGCAGCGTTGAAGGTGGCAGCATGAAGAGCTATACATGTCCTCAATGCGCCAATTACCTGATGGGTAGCGACGGCGAATGCCATGACTGTCACTGTGGTTGGAAGCAGCCAGACGAAGTGATCAATCATGATGCCAGAGTTGAAGAGCTAGAGCGACGCGTCGAAGAGTTAGAAAAGCCTACGAACCTCAATGCGCCATGCCAAGCCAGGCTGACCGCTTATGGCGCACAAGTATGGAATGCGCAATATGCGAAGACTCCGATAGAGTTCAAGCCAGAGCCGGTCAAGGCGAACGATCTGATTAAAACTCAGCTTTGGCTGTTAATGCAGGTTTATGGCGCTGGTTTGTATCTCAGTATGCATAAAAGCAAACTGCCTTTCGTTAACAACGAAATTACGATTGGAAAATCAGTATGAGTTCAACTGCCTTTGCCGTCATGTTCGTCACAGGGTCACTTATCGCCGGGATTATTGGCTTAATTGGTTCTTATGTCTTGCTTTACCGCGCAGTTTTATATCGTCTGAAAAGCTATCGCTGGCGCAGCGAAGATGTGGAAACTACTGCGGCGCTGACAAGCGTTTTTATATTTGGCGTTGTTGCGACGATGATCGGCTTTGTTGGTTTGTGGGCTTCTCAATGAAAGGCGCCAAAGCATGACTAAGCCAACAATCTCAAAAGGCGTAGCCGACGTCTATCACATCAGAACGCCAGATGGTGATTTCGCCGCAGTGTATATCGAGCATGGGTCTTATGCGAGTCACGGAACAACAAATTATTGGGTTCGAGTCGCATCAACGGGATCTTTTGGCACTTATGGCACATATTGGAATTCTGTCGGCAGCGATCATGTCAGCTTCCTAACAGGAATCGACTTCGATTACGCGATGAAAAATCTAACGTCCTACAAGCATCGCGAGTTCGATTTGGACGAGTCGGTTAAACAGGCAAAGGTATGGCTATTTGTAGAACGCCGTAGAGAAGACCTGACGAAAGAAGAGGCGAGAGAGGCTTTTGATGTGTTGCTTGAGGTATCTGGAACAAACTCTAAAGACGCGTTCGTGAACTCTTTACTTGAGTCTAACTTGCCATTCTTTAATGAGTGTTACGAGTGGATTGTCTGCGAACGCTACAAGTCCGACTGCGTTGGCTTCTGGGAAAACATCTGGAGCGTCTTGGTCAAACAATTACAGGAAGAGAAAAATGCAAAACAATGAAACTAAAGCTGCGATGGAGAAAACAATCTGGCTCCCGGACCCGCACCAGATTTTTATCCATCGTAACCGAAACTATTTTCACTCGCTGTTTTTAGGCTTGACGAACCCGCTCTGGCATCTGCCGTTTATGATCTTTCATATCTTGATCAAGCCTGCTTTCAAGGGCGCCTTTTTTATTTTGAGCTATTGGGCAAGAACGACGGTAATGGGCTTGTCTGGCTCGCTCATTACCGTAGATATGAACCGTCCGAAGATAGTTGTTCTTATTGATGGTAAGCCGCACGACGACTCCGACTAAACGGGTTGTAGTTCCAGTTTCTACAATGCAAAATAACGATCTGAGCATAAAACAAAAAGAGGTAACTATGGCGCTACTTAAACGCAACGACAAATACGTTAAAGGCATTCTTTCAGCGCTAAGCATAAAACCGACCGCATTCATCGCCAAAGGTAAGTTCTCGCTGGTCTATCAAGATGCTTTTGAGGATTGCGTATTGAAGTTGTCTGCTGAGCGGCTGACGGATCGTTATTTTGAAACCATGCGCGGACAGCACTTCCCGCAACGCATGGCGGTTCTTTACAAAGGGCAGAGAATGATTAATGGCGCAGACACATTGATTGTGTTGAGCCGGCTTCGCAAGCTCTACAACGTGCGCCAATCAGAAGCAGCCTTGCTATACGCTAAGTTGATCATTAGCGAGGCAAGTGCAGCGCGCAGCCGGTTTATATTCGATCCAAGCGTAAGTGATGCTCAACTGAATTACAGGACGATTATGGAGGTTGCTAAGCATACGGCGTTCCCACATTTGTTAAGTGTCGCATTATGTGAATTGGCAAAATTTGCACGAGACACGCCGAATTGTGCATTGGACTTCCACTTGAATAACTTTATGGTGGATGATAGCGGTCTATTAATTTTCTCGGACCCGTTCCAAACACACACATGAAAAAGATCACTTTTT
Organism: Undibacterium sp. RTI2.2; assembly: GCF_035018705.1. Taxonomy (NCBI): domain Bacteria; kingdom Pseudomonadati; phylum Pseudomonadota; class Betaproteobacteria; order Burkholderiales; family Oxalobacteraceae; genus Undibacterium; species Undibacterium sp. RTI2.2. Next base: position 38,709 of record NZ_JASJXN010000004.1, read on the forward strand.
TGGCATTAGCATTATTGGTTAGTGCGGTCGCGCAGGCAGACGTAACAGGCGATCGACGTTTTAACATGTGTCAAAAAATAGGCAATATCGCACGTCAAAATGTAAAAGCTAAAACAAACAGCAACTACAAGCCGGAGCAGATAGTAGGGCGGGGCTTCCCTCCCAATGTGCGAGAGATAGGATTTTGGGCAGTTGACTTTGCTAAACACACCGATATGGACGAATACGACGCCGAGCTGTATGTGCGCCGAAAGTGTTTGAGCTATATCAATGAAGCGATGTATGGCGACGCAATCGCCAGACCGTTTAAACGAGAAGATATTAAGTGAGGTAAGAATGATTGGCTATTTTGATAAAACAGGCGCCCGTATAGAGAAATTGAAGTGGGCTGCGCTCTCTAAAGACGAGAAATACACGACGGTCAAAGCCTACGACAACGGCGTCGTGAATGTGCATTTGAAGTGGATTGGTCGCGTCCCTATGAACGACTGTTTGCCTGAGTATTATTGGTTGTTTGTGATCTTGGTCAAGAACTACAGGCCCGACGGCACGATGGTCAATGATCCAGTAGATAACGATCAATATTTTCCAACAATGGAGGACGCAGTAGAGGCGTATGAGAAGTTTTTGCTTAAATGGACATCGTCAAGTTTGAATGACGATATGGAGTTTGAAGAAGTAGACAATCGGCTTGCGCCACCGGTTCCAGAGTTGCCACCTGATCCAAATAGACCAGAGGGCGGACAATTTGAAATCGATGGCATGTCTTGCGCTTGGTAAAGGAGAAAATAAATGAAGCTAAATTTAACAGATAAGTACGAAGAAATAATTAACACGCTGTATGTCATGTCGGCTGAATTGGACCTGGACGAAAATTACATGGATATTTTGTCCGATCCAGAGAGCGCAACGCAAGAAATGATCGACGCAATGTTGCCTTTCAAGTCCAGTCTAATGAGTGAACTAGAAACACAGCGATTAAAGCTGGCTGCTTGTGGAGTGTGCGCCATGTCAAACACGGTAGAAAGCGTCAAGACACGCCTAACGCCAGACAACCCATATTATTCAGCAAGCTACGCCGACGTATGCAGAGCGGCCGATGCGGAGGCTACGAGCCGAGAACGAAGCGCTAAAGGCGCAAATTGCTCAATTAGAACTGGATGCAGCTAGTAACAGAGGCGACATTGTGTCGCAAGAATAATCGTCGCGATATAATCCGTTTAACACTATTGGAGGTTTTATGAATTTAAAAATTAATACCGCTTGCGACAACGCGGCATTTGACGATGGCGAACAATACGAAGTCGCCAGAATCTTAAGAGCCTTAGCGGATAAATTAGAAAATGAAGGCATGCGCAATATGCCGCTTCGAGACATAAACGGCAATACAGTAGGCGACATAGAAGTCTTAAAGTAATTCGCAATCGATCCAAAAGCGGGCGATCTTCGGGTCGCCTTTTTTATTGCACGTCGCCGCAGTTCCATACGGCGGTAGCCATCAAAAGCGCTTTTTTGTCCAATAGTGGTTTGAGATTATATGTCTGTCGGTTGCAGAGACAAACGCGAAAAACGAGATTGAAAGTAGCCAACCAAATCGCTTCTTTGTCCACGATTCGAGTGAGAAACTGAAATTGTTGCAGAACACTAATTGAACATCAAATTAAACTTTTTTGGAGAAACAAAATGACTACATCTACCGCCTTAGTTGGTTCAATGGAAGCAAGCGAAGAGCTGCTGTTGGATTCTTTACTAAGCGAACTCAATGAAGAGGACATCATCGAAGGGCTGGACACGGTTGAGCCAATCATTGTCGTCGCCGCTACTGCAACCGCTGCCGCACCGATTGAAGTGGAAAGCGACGAATCCTTGCTTGACGACGCCATCGCCGAAGCTGAATTGAAGACTGCAAAAGCCGAACTGTACGCTGACCAGAAGTCGCCGGCAGTAGGCGAGGGCGAAGTGCCAGAAGCGCTGACCAAAGGTGCGAAGGCTAAGAAAAGCAAGAAGGTAAAAAAAGCCGCAGAAGAGGGCGCAGAGCCAAAAGCACCGAAAGAGCCAAAAGCGCCGATGGCGACACTGGTCAATACGAAGCCCGGCGCGCTGCTGAAAATTCGCTTAGGTGCCAAGTTGGCAGATTACCTGACCTTTAACGTTGCCGACATGGAAGAGCAGTCCGAACAGAAGCGCGCCAACTTTATCGACAAGATGAACGACCCTGACGCCATCGCCGACAAGGTACGTGAAAAGGTCTTGCAGTTCTTTAGCTGGATGCTCAAAGCTGACAAGCCAAACGAAGTGATCCGTCGTGCCTTAGTAGTCTTGAAGCGTGACGGTGAATTGACGTCTGGCGACAAAGGTAATCTGCAACTGGACTTGTTAGCGAAACCTTATAGCTTGGGAACCGCTCGTAGCCAAGCGAATCAGGTTTTCATGCTGTTTCCACTGTTAGAAATCACGATGAAGGAGAAGGGAAAGATGGTTGCCAACCCTGACTCGACCTTGCTGATGACTGCAAACGCCATGCTCGGTCTGTAATTGAATTGTAAGGGTGGCAGACGCCACCCGTTTTTAACTTTGAAGAGGTAATGATGGAACAAAAGCTTAGATCGCTCTCGGTTGAGGCGCTGATATCGCTAGGTGACGCGGTTCAGGCGGTATTGAAAGAGAAACTGCCTATGATGCTGCGTGTTGGCAAAATATGCACCTTTGTCGATAAACAAGGCGAAACTACCGCGATTGTAATCACCAAGGTCAACCAAACGACATATAGCGGCTACATCTATAACCTGGAGCGCGGAACGCATCATCATAATCAAAGGTGGAAAATCTCTAAGTCAATCTGTAGACCATACTTTCCACCGTCAATACCTAAACCGATGCCAACTGGTGTCGGGAAGGACAAACCGGCAGTTGCCTCTCAATGGTAATAAATGGAGCTTGAAAGCTCCTTTTTCATATCTGGTGTCGTCCGAGGCTTGTACTCACAATCAGCGCTAACTAAGGTCGAAGGCGAGAAAAACGGTTCGTTTAATCGCGCTATGAGCTTCTTCCGGTAGTGAGTTGATATGTGAGTGACAGTACGAAAACAAATAAAGGCATGCTCTTATAAAAATAAGTCACAACTGACTTGTATCGAGCGTCAATGTATAAGATAATTCGGCTGTCGTCGCAAATAAGCGGCAAAGGCTACTTTCTTGGATACGTCACAACTGACTGTAATATCCATAAGTGAGCAGTCATACTAACTCTATCGAAACAAACAAAGAGAGCGAAATGCAATTGACTCCAAACGCCAACTGGCAAACACAGGCTCGCGGCTCCAATGACGCCGAGTATCAAATCTATAAAACCGCCGCAGAGCAACTTGGTTGGGTGGTTAAGACTTATGAAGAGTGGCTAAACAGTTAGCCAACACAATGCCGCAATTCAGTCTTCATACTGTCATCGCTGAGCGAATGACTCAGCGACAAAACTAAGGAATAGTCATCATGACAATGAAAGTAACTCCAGCAAAAACCGCTCGCGCTATTACTCGCCATAAAAACCTGATTCGTGCCTTAAAAGAATCGGTTTATGCCAAGCGTCATGTGCCTCTCGAAAATCAAGGTGACTTTGTTAAAGAGCGATCTTTGGAGCGCCTGATCGGAATGGCAGAAGGCATAAACGCTTTAATGGAGGCAGTTCTGTTCGAGAACAATTGCTATAACGGATTTTCTTATATCGGTCTTCCAAAAATTGTCGATGGGTACGAAGTTGCTCCGATCATTGGTGACGCTCATCCAGAGTATGACGATTGGGCGCGAGAGTACATCATTTTTAAGCCTCTATAAATCAGTCATCACTGAGCTATTCATCCAATCCAATTTAATGTAAAGGACAACCATGTTCGATCACAATCCAAATTCAGTCGTTGCAAACGGCATCGACTACCAAATGACAACGCACTTTGGCGCGGTCTTGTTTCATGACCGATCTGAGCCAGTTTTAGAGTTCAAGATTGGCAAGCCTGCCTGTATCGCCATCAGCTCCGCTAAGGGCAAAGTAGGCGATCTTGAGTTTGAAAACGAGCAGTGGACAATGTACGAGTCGCCAATACGCACACGCACACCGCTTGGGACTTCCAGTTCGGTGACGGCGATTCGTCTCGCTGCCGAAATGCTTCTGTCTTAACCAGCCACCGATTAACGCAGGTAGCCACCACAACGCCTCAGTTTGACTGAGAAGATACTCATATCGAAACAACAAAACGAGTTTAAAAATGATACATACGATATTTGAATGGCGCGAAAATAGAGAATATGGCGAAGAGGGCTGGATCTTAAAGGGTTTTCCTAACTTCAACGCATCAAGTGGAAGAGGCGTCGCGCACGACACACTAGAACACTTCAAGGATGGCGACGGCTCTCTGGCTGACGAAATGATGGCTTTCGGCGCAATGCTTCACATAAGGGGCGAAAGCGGCTGGTTTGCCTCTCTTCCAACCCGAGACAATCGCTTAGATAAGCAAATGGGATTCGATATTGCGCGGTTTCTTCAGGAGCTTCGTTCAGGCAATGTTGATCTAAGAAAGCCGCCGCGCACATACCGCCTCAAAGATGCCGACCTTGAAAGTGACTTATTTAACATTATCAAAGAGGGCGTCAAAGAGGCTAATCAAGGAAGAGATAACGACGCAGAAATTTTTCAGCCAGGCTTAGTAACGGACAAGATGATTCATTGGATGCGAGTCGGATACAGAAAAGCGTTAAAGCGCTTCAAAGGCAATAAGCCACACGATATCGCATATTGCTTCGACACAATTGCCAACAGAGTTGATCTTGGATTCGACCTTGGTGATATCGGCGACGAATTGCATGTTTGCGTCAATACTGAATCGTTGGCAGTAAAAATCTACAGTAAAGAAATTTATTAACAAAGTAAGTCACCACTGAGATAGGATAGGCAAAAATGAGCAATACACCAGTTTACATTAAGCCAACAACAGCGCCAATCGCCGACCTAATTGAGCAGCTTAATAAAGCGATGCAGGAAAAGTATGACGCCGATTACAGTTTAGCAATTACTCACGGCGACGGCGTGATATCGCTAAGAACAAACATAACTGGCTTCGTTTCGCCAATTGTCGAGCCGCCAAAACAAAAGCAACAAGTTGCCATGATTAAGTTGCTGGTTCGGTATGACGCAGGTTGGATTGTGAATCGTTCCGCTCACTTTGACTCGGAAATATGGACGAAACGAGACCAGTCTTGGATCAACACGATGATGGAGTGCGGCGACAACGAATTAATTGTTGGCGACCATGCTTATCAGTTGGAAATGGTTGAGGTTGATGGCTAACCCTGCTGAAAAAAACTCAAGGCGAGAAAAGCCCATTGAGGACGTGGTGGAGTATGGCGAAGATACTTTTACATGTCATCACTGTAATTCTGCCATTGGCACGGAATGTCTTTTTACGGACGGCTCCTGGCGCGGGCGGTGCTGCCACTGCGGTCAAACCTACGACATTACGACCGAGCTGGAAGATATAGGCGAAGACGACGAGCCGGTATTACGTGACGCCAGTCAATCTGAAATCGAACGCTTGTTCGGCATTAAGCCAAGCCCTTACGGTAAAGACTTTGGAAGCTTCTAGGATAAAAAATGAAACAAGCTCCACTTTTTAAAGTTGGCGATCTCGTTATTTGGACCAACGAGTACGGCGTCAATCTTGGGATAAGAAGAGTGACGGAAGTTACGGAAGATAAATTCTCATATCAATACTTTCTAAGTCCAAATGAAGCAGGTTGGTCGCCTATACGAGAAAGAAACTTGGCGAAGGCAAGCTTTGAATACAAAACATACCTTGGCAGCTTTTAATATTAATAGGATAAAAAATGATTGAAATTACACTTGAAGATTATGGATATCCACAATCTCTCGAAGAAGAAAATGTTATTCGGCTGATGGTGAACGTCGTGCCTCGCATTGGCGAAACTATAACTCTGCACAGAGATTTAATCACCGACTACTGGATGGCTGGAGGTCAAGAGCTTGAGAATTGTCGCGCAGATATCTTCATGCCAGAGAATAACGCACATTTTACCGTGGACTATATCACGCACGATTTCGATAAAACAGGCAAGCAACGCATTCTGCTTGGTGTTGAGATTGAATCGGGTGAAACAGAGTAGGGACTCGAATAAGTTCCCAATGAATCGCCATAAATCGCTTGCGATAATAACTCTATCGAAACAAACAACAGAGAGAAACAAAATGAAATGGATTATCACAGAAGATAAATTAGACTCACTTTCAAGCAGCGTTGTCGGTTATGGCGACTACATCGAAAATGGCATGATTGTGAACATGTCAGAGACAGTGCCGAACCCTAGATCGCGTCTGGAAATTATCAAAAAAGAGCTTTTAAACGAAACAGACTTCCCGTTCGAGTTTCAGCTTTTGGATGACGACGACAATCTGTATTTCGTTGGACGTTGTGGCGACCTGGACCACGCTGATGGCGATCAAGCATTCGCACCGCAAGATTGGGCAGAGAATCTATTTGGCACAACGACAATGACTTATCGCAAACTCGGAGAAACAGAATGGCAAATACTGTAAAGGCTGTGTCAGACGCCGATTTTCTCAAAGAGGCTTTGAAATGGTACTCGGCTCAATTTAAAGCCGAGAAGGGCGATTTCAACAGAATGACCGGCGTTTGCTGGGCGGTTTATGAAGCGGGTAAAAATTTGGCATGTCGTCCGAATGCTAACTATTGGGCTTTATTAAAGACCGAACAGCGTCTTAGTTTCTGGATAGGACAGCTTCTTGGTCCTTCTGTCTATCTGCAAGGCTGGATAGGTAGAGCGCATCCAGAGACAGACCTTCTTTGGAATGAATTATCCAATGAAGAGCTAAACATCAAAATGGCACATACACGCATTGCGTGGATGAAATGGATGATTCAACACTGTGAAGAATTGGACGGCAAATGAACAAAATTACCATCAACGGCTTGAACATTTCAGGCGCTCGCAGTATCTCAATAAATAATGGACGCGTAGTAGTTAACGGCAAAGACGTAACGCCGGACTCTAAAGAGATTCGCATCGAAGTGCATGGCGATATTGAAACCATTAATGCGGACGCATGCGAATCAATTTCAGTGACCGGAACAGCAGGCACAGTAAAAACGCTATCTGGAGACGTTCGTTGCGGCAATGTTAGCGGCTCTGTCAAAACAATGTCCGGTGATGTTCATTGTGGCGCCATCTCCGGTGATGTCGAAACGATGTCGGGCAACATTAGGAGAGAAAAGTAAAATGATTACACCTTTTCAGCGCGCCACCATGATCAGCTTGGCTGAGCGTCAAGCATTAGGGCAGTTCTTAAATGACTGGCCCGCCGGTCTCAACTTTCAGCAAGTCATGAACATGATGCATGGCGACGTACCAAAGAACGAACATGGACGCTACGTGATCACTATTTGGCAACCGCTCGAAGATCATGATTTTAAGCAAGTCGCCAGCTTTATCACAGAAGCCAAAGACAACCTCGTCGGCATGATGGAACATCTGTTCACAGAGCTGGAATAACCAAACACGAATTGAAAGGTAAAGCACATGGACACCGAAGTAGAAGAATGCGCAAAGAACCAGGCTGAACAAGTGGCACTCAGCACATGGCTAGATGAATATCCGAACGACAAATCGTTTGATGAAATCCTCGAAGCGATCGGCAAGGGCGACTATCTTCCGGACGATGAAGGCGATAATCAGATCTTGTTTCGCTACATGGTCGAGAGCCTAGATGGCCCAACCGTCGTAGGCATTATTGATGATACTTATCATAGCGTTTTAGAAGCCATTAATCACACCGTTAACGAAATGTTCTAAGGCTTAAAGTTGTCAAAGAGGCAGGATTATTCCTGTCTTTTAAGCAACTTTATTAATCCAAGGCTAAGTCATTGATTTTAAACAATTATTTCAATGTTGTCCGAGAAGAAACTCGCAGCCAAGTCGTACCTAGCCTGATTAAATCATTAACATCTAATCGCTTCTTTCAAATCATAACCGGAAACCGCATTAATCAGCGCGGCATGACGTTTAAATCTCTTTTACATAACCGACTAAGTCTAACAATTTAAAGCGCTCAAACAGCGTTTAAATCAGTCGGCAATCTTACTTCAAAAGAACTACCGCCTGTCTCATTGTTTTAATATAACTAAGTCAGCACTGACAAACAATTCACCTTTAAACCGATATGAACTTTCCATCACTCAACACTAGAAATCACGCAAGCTTGGATTACTTCTCGATCCAAATTGATAACCTATTTGAACTCAATGAGCCGACACTACCTGGCAACTTCGCAATGAATGAAAGCAAACGCGAAAGAATAGAGCAAGAGCTTAGCGGCTCAGCGGGCGGATTAAGTAAAGAGAATAACAAGCGGAGATAGAAATAACTCAACATTGCAAATTGGCATTACAATTAAATTCTTAACATCTAATGAAGGAACTGTATGAGCAACAACAATAACAGCAATGTCGTTTGGACTTTGGTTGGTTTGTGTATTGGCGTATTAATTCTAGGTTACTTGGCATTAAAATCTGTCGCAGACATGCTAAGCGTGGATATAAAAACTCTTGGATGGATGATTTTCTTCGCCGCAATAATAATTTGTCTGATAGTTTTAGCTATTGCATTTGAGTTTAAATGTTGGCTACCTTTCACCCTTGCAGCGGCGTGGTTCATTATGACGCCAGCTTTGAAATATTGGTCAAGACTCTCCGTTGATGTACTCAGCGAGCAGGCTGGAATTGAAACACTTGATCCAGTATATGACTGGTACGGACGACTTGGATATCAAGGTCTAATCATTGCAGGCTTAATTATTGTTGGAGTAGCGGCTCGTGGACTCTTTTGCCCGAACAGGTAGACAAAGAACTCTACCGGCATAATTCTCACCCTATAAAGACAACTAGGACAATTAGAGAAGACACGTAAGACGCTCAGGCTGACATCGACTATATGCAAACGTCAGGCTTTTTCGCTTGATGTCGGTAGAAGGGTAGGTCTATAGGTAGATGTATGAGGGTGAAGAGGCGAGTGGAGTAAGTTGTTAGTGAGATTAGGATATTGTGTGTTTGCGTATGCTTATCTGTGCTTTGCATGCGTATGTGGAAGGATTGCCTGGCAAGGTGTTGTATTCATTAAAAATTACAACAGACCCGGCAATCCTTCCTCGCTCAACGCATCAATCAAATATCAATCAACAACTGGCACGTCGCCATCTTTAATTTAGTAGCCTACACCACCACTACACACAAGCCACCGTCTCGCCTACACAGAAAAGCTCATAGCGGACACAGTTATTGTAGTCCAGCCCCATCTTACCCAAGGCGCCCAAGCTTTAATTTGCCACTTGCATGATAAGTCACGGCTGAGCTATAATCGCCCCATATTGTTTGCCGTTATGTCCCTTGAGCCTGAAACTAGGCTTTAAACAGAGTCGGGAGTGAGTTGGTCTTTTGGGGGATTTGTTCTTAAATGTGGGGTTGCCATACGCAGAGAAGCTTCTGATGTGGCCCTAGCAAGAACGAATCTCTCCTTACTTTTCTATAGCGTTGTTGGCTAAGGGGGGTAAGGGGGGATTTGTTCTTTCCTAGGGTTCCTCATCAGAGGGCAGTTGTAATTCTTCAATTCTTAATTTAATGCCGAACCTACGTCCAAAGTCCTTCTAACCCAAGGACTTTCTTGTTTTAAAGGCTTAGCTTCGGCGACAAAATATTCCAAAGTTTTTATGACTACACAAGCCAAGGCGTCGAATCCTTGGCTTTTTACTTACCAGGCTGCAAAAATCGTCGCCGCGCTCATCCTTGACATGCCTAAACGGTGTGTTTGTTTGGTGATCCTAGGCTTTTACCAAATTGAATCGAACAAAACTCGAAGGCTGAGCCTAACAAAGTTCGGTTTGGCTCGTTTTAACCCGCCACGCGCATGCCAATATCTGCGCTTCATACTTCATTCATCGAAACAACACAACGAAAGAAGATATGAGCCTTCCATTCACTACAGACCGGATCAAGACATACCGCACAATCAGCAAGCGCTTAGGCGTTCAGGTAGTTGCCAGGCTCTTCGCTGAGTTTGAGGTGCCGGTTGAGCTGGCTGTGAAGATCTTGGCGAAGAAAGGCTGATCATGAAATCACTCAACGTTATTAGCGCGGCAGGCAGATTTGCACAAAATTGGATCGCCGGCAGTCATCTCTATGTCTTGGAAGAAATAAGTAATGAACCGCACGAAGTATTGGCTCTAGTTGTTGCCTACATTGTGGTGGCTTTACGTGACAATCCGGTAGAGCAACAGAGCTTCTTAATTGCCTTGCAGAATCAAGTAGAAAGAATGAAATTATGAAACGCCTTCTCATTCTTATCACAGGCAAATACATCGAAGAGCTGGCGATGTACAGGACACTTCAACGCATAGGCCGTCAGGCTACTCGCAGGCATTACCCTTGACCCTTGCAGGCTGTAGGCACTACCGGTTAGGACGGTAGGCTTTCAGGCTCATCACGCTCTCAGGCCGTATGCGCTCAGGCCAATGAATCACTTCTACATAGATCTCACGCTACAGGCTATGTACTTTGCTAAAGATGCCAAGGATTAGGGCACAGCATTCTCACTTCCAATTATCACTCTTACGCCAATACAGAAACACGGTAAGTCACTTAATCGTTTTCTCGTATATGCGAGCCAATTAAACGCCTTGGCCATTCTTGATTTGTAGCCATCGAGCTTGCCTGCCGCCGCTGACTAACGCCTGAGTGTGATCGTCATACTTCAGTTGTCGAGCAAATAACAACGACCGCAACTAATTAACCTTACGGAGAACCTATGACTAAGCCACTTATCGTCGCATCAAACGCTATTGCAGCACCTACATGGACACATCAGGACCTCTATTTAGCGTCAAGCCGAGCTGAAGCTGAGCTGGTCGGCACCGATCACTTACAAGAGCAGGAAAATGATTACTTAGATGAGATGCAAGAGATGGCGGACGTGTCTCATACGCGTAGTCGTGGACGCTACTTGCGTAGTGCCAAGCTTAATCACATGCATTAAGCCTGAATGATTGAACTAGGGTGGGGCGCATCGGTCGCCCCTATTGTTTTAGCAAGACTTTTCCAAGGCGACATTATTTGCAATAGAAGGCTTTGCCTTGGCGACGATATTTATCAAGATTTTCATGTAGGTAAAGCTGAGCGAAGCCGACAGAATATTCCAAAGTTTTATTAAGCGCCTAGGGAGCGGCGTGAAAGATGCCTTGGCTAATTGCCACCCGCCGACGTCGCCTTGGTGTCGTCAAATTGCTTAAATCCTAGAAAGTGCAAGTCGATCGGCAATCGTCACGTTGCCGCAGACTCTCCAAAGATCACACTATATAAATACATGATGCGCGCATGCGTGCGAATAACATTAAATAACGGTAAAAGTAAAGATATATTTTGCATGTACCATATTTACAACGATTAGATAAATATATAAATACGTGTAAATAGTTGTTGCACATAAGTCGGTACTGACTTATAATTTAATCACTCGCTAATCACTAGCAAGTAAAAAAACCTAACTTAATTTAATCTAATCGAAAGCACAAAATGTCTACAATCGCAAAAACATCGAAAGTCACAAAAGCAACTACAGCAACAACAAAAGCAGTTAAAACACCGAAAGCGAAAAAAGCGGTAGTTGTTGCAGTCGATACAGTGCAAGCGGTAGAGCAAACATTCACTACGCGGTTCGTTGAAGTCTTACAAGCACGTAACGCAGAGCAGTACAGCAAAGATACAGACCTTGCAATAAACGCTGTCAAGGGTAGCAAAGCGGTCGACCTTGCTATGTCAAAACCTGAATTTAAAGAAGTGGCATCCAATTTGCTTAAAAATGCGCGCATTGCAAGCAATAAACAAGATAAGTCTAATTTTATTGCGGTCAAAGTATTAGTCAAGATTGCACATTGCTTGAATGCAATCGGTCAAAACATGAAAAGCACACTCGACCCTTATTCGCGCACAATCGCTGAAAACCTGATAGCTTTAAACGGTATCTCAAACAAGTCTTGTCTAGTATCGTTATCTCGTTCGGTAGAGTATAGCGAACTAGAGCAACAAAGCGCACTTGTAAAGCGCTATAACTGTTCAGCGAATACAGCAGGTACGCAAGCAAGCTCCACTCGCATGATGCTGCATTACTTAGATATTGCGAACGTGCAAAAATCGAAAAATGGTGACGTTATAACACTCAAAGAGAACGACCGCGCAACTACTTTCGCAGCGCTTTTTATTAGCTAAGTAGTACGTCACCGCTGAGCTATTTATTACCGCTTGCGATACATGCAAGCGGTATTTAAGTAGTTTGATACGTGCAAATATATTTTACACGTATGACGCAGAGTATGATATAATTGTGACTGAGAAGTGAAAGTCCTAGAAGAATTGCAGACCCTTGGTGGCCCTGCCTTCCTCAACTTCCGACCTCCAAACCGCATCCTTATAGAAATCCCAGGATTGCCACATGCCTATCCTTATAGAAGACAAAATATAAGACTTTGACCTCCATAAGCCATTTTAAGTTGAGGTTACTTTTATGCCAACAGTGTGCCATGTGACAAGAGTATATTCAAAGAACTTCTGATTCATTTCAGAGCTGCAAAGTTTAGCCAATTCTCTGCCAACGTCCGTAAACATAACCGACCCCATTCTTAGATCATTTTCTATATCTCTGGGAAACTCCAATGCGACCGTTCTCTCGAAATACCTTAACTTGAAATGTGCGCCTTTTATCTTTAAATTATATCCATTATTAACGCCAAGTGTGACTAGACCGATTACGTCGAGATGTTGCAAGCTTTTATAATCAAGGCCGCTTTTGGTATAAATGTCATTCGTTATATCAAAAACTACTGGCGATATTTCATCATCGAAAGTCCAAGCGAACTGACATAGGCTATTAAATAAAGCCGCTTCGGTTTTATTCAACATTGACACTAAGTTGACCGTTCTTTTAGAAAATGTTCCAGGCGACGTAGCTTCACCCGCTAGTAACTTAGCCCAAAGAGATTGCATTTCCTCGTCTGAGACGATATCGCAATGTTTGAAAAAATGGCTAATCCAATCGTTATCCATTTCTTCAGGCTTGGCGTCAGGTGGAAGCATTTCGATAGCAGAGGCTAAAATAGCCTCGATATTTTTCTGGCTCTTTTCTCGCTGTTTAATAAATGTAGAAATAGCCCTTTCTTGTATTTCGGTAAGCTCAATTTGAGATTTCAGCTCAATCTTATTTGCTTCGGCCTGCGCTTTAGCGATACGTATAATTTGATAAGGTTCAGCGACCATACCAATGGCGCTACTGACTTTTTCTATCAAAACTGGCCCCATTTTTGAGAGCGGCACTGCTAATGAGCCAAGAATGGCGCCTGTTACCGGGTCCATATTTTCTCCAATTAAATAAATTGAAATTCATTTTAGCATTTGGTAAAAGTCAACGCTTTAATCTCAGATTGCCATTAATGAAAGTCGCTAACTAGCAGGCTTTCAAAATTTGATCACACCTCCGACGACTACAATCCACCTGAAATGCGGGTGTCCGTGTTCACGATAATGGGGAATCACGATGATCTTTGGAGTCTTAAATCAAAAAGGTGGGGTTGGCAAAACAACCTTATCAATCAATCTGGCGGCGGAGCTGGCGCGTTATGGGGAACGTGTACTGGTGATCGATGCAGATCCACAACAGAGCGCAACCGCCTGGCAAGCGCAACGTTTTGCAGAGCCACTATTCGTCGTCGTGGGGAAACCTACCGCGACCATTCATAAAGAAATCGACATGATGAGTAAAGGCTATGATCAGGTCATCATTGATGGACCTGCCAGAGTAACCGACATGACGCGCTCCGCGATTATGGCTTGTGATGTTGTGATCGTGCCGGTGCAGCCGTCACCCTATGATGTCTGGGCCAGTGAGGAGGTCATCAAGCTCATTCAGGAAGCGGTCGTGTACAAGGAAAAGCTGAAATGCTGCATTGTGATTAATCGCAAAATCGCAAACACAGCCATCGGGCGCGATGTACGAGAAGCGCTGGCGACCTACGGCGTTAAGGTGTTGAACGCTTCCGTGACGCAACGCGTTGCATTTGCAGAAGCGGCAGCAGAGGGCAAGACCGTGTATGAGGTGAACGAAGGCAGTCAGGCGTCAATTGAAATGGCAGATTTGCTACATGAGCTGATGGAGTTTGCAAATGAGTAAGAAGATTAGTTTTGGAACTCGCCAAAACTTACCGACGCCAGATCAGTGGGTAGAGAGTAAGCAGGTTGTCGTAGTGGAAGCAGAACCGACCAAGCGACTGACATTGGATCTACCTAAGTCGCTACATGGTCGATTTAAGGCGGCTTGTGCGCTTAGTGGAGAGTCAATGTTGGAGGTTATTTTGAAGCACCTTGAGGAGAAATACCCTTCGGGCTAGGCTTCTCAAAGAGTAGTTGCGCTCGCCATGTCTGGGCAGAAGCTTTGCCAAATACGTCAAGCTCTAGTCCAGACAGAATGATGAACTCGGCGCCCATGTGAATGACCGCTGCGTCTACCAGTGGAGGAATTAAGTCTTGATTGGCAGAGCCATGTGAGACATCGTATAGGTTCGCCTGGTGAAGTCGGCGACGTAGAAGAGGGTTCTTACACTCACCGAATGCAAGCTCGCCCAGAACCGGATAGACCATCGAGTGACGCCATTTAGGAATTAGCTTACCGTCTTCCCACAGTCTAGTCACCCAAGCTTTCATATTCGCCTCATTTAAATCACTTGGCGAATTATACTGTGAATATATACAGTAGTTACCAGATCTCCGCAAATTGAGTCGTCGGAATATCTTGAGAGATCGGCTTCATGTCTTGGTCAAGCTCGACCCACATGCCAGAAGCCACGTATCCAAGAACGCCAGCGAATTGTTGATCGAGAGTGTGGCCGGTCTCGCTTTTTCTAAACTCAACAGTGCCGTCGTCGTAGTGGTATAAGAATCGAAGGTCTTCCGTGACCTCAATCCACTTTGTTGCATTCGGAAAGTGCAGACCATTCTTGAACGTAAAGAAGCGCGAAGGCATTATTTTTTTACAAACATTGAACCGATTATTATGAGCGCAATAAAAAAAATCATTACGTAGCCAAACCAACGCACGAATTTAAGTGGAGCCTTGTCCAGTTCGGTCTTGTCGGGTCGAGCGTTGTATTCTCTCGATTTTTTAATTGCCCCAATAATTGCGAAAATGACAATGATGATAAATAGAAAGTGCATATTATTTTCCTTATTGTTTAGCAGACATTTGTTCGATTAGGGCGATTTGCTCCGGTGACAGCTTTCTCAGTTTGGCAAAGCTCGTCTTGCGCTGCTCACGTTGGCTTACCTTATTCTCACGAACGGCAAAGAATTTTGGCGCCAGATCAGCCATTACATTGTCATTACCGATATGGTCGATCAAAACTTCCAGCACTTCTTGCTGACTGATTTTGAACTCCTTGGCAATGCCAGCTAAGCGCTCCTGCTTATCTTTGGTCATGATGATGGTGTAGCGTGTTGTTTCTTTTTCAGTCATGGCATTCTTCGTGTAGTTTATGGACAAGTGCATTATAGCTGACGTGCATTAGTTAAATTAACGTAAAAAAAAGCCCCCAAGTTGGGGGCTGGAGAACAAAAATTCGTTGTCAGTGCTGACTTACTTATTATGCGCCAACGTAATTCACAAAGCAAGCGGTTTATGCAGCAATTGACAACTTTTTAAAGCCGAGCGCTTCATAATCAAAACCAGCGCCACGCTCATGAATATAGCGGTCAAATCCTGGCGTCGCTTTGATAATTGCCAAACGCTGCATCGCATGACCTTTCAAGTGTTCATTAAACCCATCAGCGAAATCGATAATAAGCGCGATGTTTGGGCCGGACTTCTTCTCACGTAAGCCGCGTCCGATACGCTGACGCAACGCAACCTCTGCTTTACCACCGCCGGCAATTATCACGACACCAACCGCAGGAACGTCAACACCGACGTCCAAGATGGTAGAACCAATCAGAACATCAATTTCACCTTTGGCAAGTTGAGAGAGAGCTTGCTTGCGCCCCGCTTGATCATCTTCACCCTGAATAAATGCAACGCGTAACCCTGCATCGGTCATTTTCTGCAACAGTGTTTCGCCATGCTTTGTTTGCTGGATCAATACCATCGTAGACATGTGGTAGGACGCAGCAGCAATGCACTCGTCAACGATAATCTTGTTCCGGTATTCGTTGTCTGTAATGCCGATACGGTATGCTGATTGCCAGCCAGTATTACGCATCAGCTTTGCTGGCTTATGACGAAGCTCAACGATCTTGAAGTGCGGCTGAGCAAGAATGCCTCGATCAATCAGCGTTTCTTCTGACACAGAAATACCAATCGGGCCAGAGCAAGCCATTAAACGCATGTTTGACTCTTCTGAATCCTTCATAAATGGCGTTGCCGTAAGTGCTAACCGATAGTAGGCATTTTTGCAGTGACGCAGAATCTCGTAATAAGAGTTTCCAGACGCCTCATGTGCCTCTTCGAGAATAACTAGACCAAAAGTTCCAAGCAAATTAATCGTTTTTTGGCGATCTTGCATGTGCGCTGTCACTTTAGCGGCAGCGGTAGCGCGCATAAGTTTTTCACTTACTCGACCTGCTTCTTGTTTTTTCTCGAATGAAGCCACGAACTTCTTAATTTCGATGAAAGTATGACCAGCCGCTTCCAGTTTTTTAGCGTAGGCATTACTTTCTTTAATCTCTTTCTTGAGCATTGAGTCAGTCATGCGCTCCATTTCGCTCTCGACCGTCTTTTCTTCTAATCGCGCAATCAAGGTTTGCACCATGCCGACCGACATCTTTTTGACAGCCTGACGCTCAATGCCATTCTCAATCACGGTATGACCGAACTGACCATCGCCCAAGACAGAGACTTTGATACCCAAGTCTTTTTCGAAAGTGTCACGCATCTGGTACATCAGCAAGCCGCGAGTGGTCAAGAACAGTGTCGGCATATTGAAGCGCGCAAACGCAAGACGGGCAATGCGTGATTTACCGCCACCGGTCGCGATTCGGGCAATGATCTGACCATGTTTTGCCAAACAGCGAACGACTTCCATTTGATAGTCGTAACGAGGGTCATCCAGAAAAGCATCCACTACTGGATTCTCTGGGCCAAGCGGCGCAGGAAGAGGGCGGCGTACATGATTGACCTTGTATCCAAGCTTACGCAAGTGCGCAGAGACGAACTGTACAAAGCCGGCCGGAAAAGTTCCGGCGCGAAAGTCCATAAAACTGCTACGACCGTCCCAACTGCCGCGCTTGAACGCAATGGCATGCTCAGCGCCTTCCACCGCATACGACAAGATCGTCTGAACTTGTAGCTTTACTTCGCGAGAGGCGTCATGCAGCTTTGCAGTCGTAGCATTTGAAGCGATGGTGATATTTTGAGTCATAGGCTTGCCAAGTAAAAAGTTGTACTGTAGTATAAGTCACCACTGACTTATAATCAATTCATGTTACCAACACCTCAACAGTCGTTCGCCGATCCAAAGACGTTAATTCCTAACCCTTGGAATACCAACGTAGTATCGCCCGACAACGAAGCCAAGATTGACGAAAGCTTGCGTCGCTTCGGCATGTTCAAACCTATTGTAGTGCGGACGTTACCGAACGGAACCTTGCAAATTCTTGGGGGCGCGCATCGGCGCGACTCCGCTATTCGTCTTGGTATGAAATCCGTACCGATCATCAACGTAGGCGAGGTTGACGACAAGCACGCCAAAGAGATAGGGCTGGTTGATAACGGGCGATACGGCGATGACGACACCTTACAGCTTGCCGCACTGTTGGAAGACCTTGGCACACCTGAAGACCTGTCTAAGTTCATGCCGTACACCGATAGCGACTTCGCCTCAATCTTCGCCAGCGTCAACATCGCCTTAGATGACCTAGATTTGCCTGAAGACGACGAATCGACATCACCCAAGCTACCGGCAGAGCGTCAAGTCCAGACTCACCAAATCATGCGTTTCAAAGTTCCATCTGGTGATGTGGCCACGATTACAGACGCTATTGAAAAGACCATGAAGTCGCAGAAATTCACAGACGAAGACTCGCTCTCTAATGCTGGCAATGCGCTGGTACACATTTTTAGAGGCATTGAGGTCTGACATGAGCGACAGCGTCAAAGGCAAAGGGTTCGATCAATGCGCGGACTGCGTGAACGCGGAATATGACCCTTTCCAATGCAAAAAGTGCAAAGAGGGCAGCAGATTTGAGCCGTTTAACTCCACCGATTGCGAAGATGAGCCGGACGACGACGCCGACACGTCTGGTTACAAGACCGTAAAGACATTTTTCTCCAAGAAAGACCTGTAATGGAAAACCAAGTAACAGTAAAGCCGCGAATTGAAATCTGGGACATCAGTCGCGTTATTCCTTACGAGTTAAACGCAAAAATTCATGATCTTGTGCAGATAAAGCGCATCGCTAAGTCCATTAAAGATTTTGGTTTTGATCAGCCGATCGTTGTCGATAAAAACGGCGTCATTATTAAAGGACATGGTCGTCG
The DNA here is from genome assembly GCF_035018705.1 of Undibacterium sp. RTI2.2. Classification (NCBI taxonomy): domain Bacteria; kingdom Pseudomonadati; phylum Pseudomonadota; class Betaproteobacteria; order Burkholderiales; family Oxalobacteraceae; genus Undibacterium; species Undibacterium sp. RTI2.2. The sequence goes on from NZ_JASJXN010000004.1 coordinate 57,350, forward strand.
TGGAGGCGCTGAATACCTAGGCATGAAACAAGTGCCGGTATGGATTCGTGACGATCTTACTGACGATCAGGTGCGCGCATCCCGCCTAGCTGATAACCGTGTTGCCATATCCAATTTGGATACAGACATTCTGCAAAAAGAGCTGGCCAGCCTTAATTTTGACTTAGTTGGAATCTTTGACGCTAAAGAGCTGGACTTCGTCATTGCTGACTTAGGCGAGATCGATACAAGCGCCTTTGTAAATGACTTAGACGGCGCTATCCAAGATCAGGCAGATGAGACCGCTAAGACATTAGAAGAGTCCACTCAGCGCGCTGTACGCATTGACAAGGCCCTGGGCTTTAAAACGATCAATGGCAAAGATGAGCGTGCTGTGGCGATGTTTATGGCGCAATTGGAAACAGAGTCAGGATTGCCCGCAGACAAAGCGTTTGTGGAATTTGTTCGTTCGTTTGATCAAAAAACTACGTCATAGGTGATCGAGTATGAGTAAAAATCTTTGGATTAACTCCGCGCTGTTTGTTTCTCCAATTTCGATGTGCTTGTGTTTGGATGAAAAAGCATTTGAGGACAGACTTGACGAGCTTAGCATCAAAAAGAATCGCCCTGAGTTTGACGATATGAAGTCGTCAGACGCAGTTGTTCACTTTTTTGATAATGACGATGGAAATGTTTGCGCCGTTGTAGCGCTGCCAAACAGTGATCAAATTGACGATGACATCATTGTGTCGCTCCTCATTCATGAAGGCGTTCACATTTGGCAAGAGGTTCGTAAATACGTCGGCGAAGAAGCGCCTTCTGCTGAATTTGAGGCTTACTCGATTCAGAGCATCTGCACTGACTTGATTGCATCCTATCGCGAACAGGTAAATCAAAAGCAAGAAGCCGAAGCCGCACAAGAGACAAAAGAAAAGGTATCGGAATGATTTACGTTGTAGACAAGCGCTTTCATACGGAAGTCGAACGCACTGAACGCGTCCTAGAGGTTGCAGAAGCATTTGGCTTGGGTCTCGATGATAAAGAGTTTGTCGTATTTAATCATCAAGACATTGACATTAAAATTGGCGACGTTGTGTACGTTACTGGTCAGTCCGGTGCGGGTAAATCAACCGTGTTGCGCGAACTGTCAAAGCAAATAGAAGCATCCGGTCTAAAGGTTGCCGATATTGATTCAGTGCCGCTAGAAGATAAACCACTGATTGATCAAATAGGCGCCACCACAGTCGAGGCACTTAACCTGCTATCAATTGCAGGACTTAATGACGCGTACTTGTTTATTCGCAAGCCGCAAGAGCTGTCTGACGGTCAACGCTACCGCTTCAAGCTGGCCAAACTAATTGAATCAGGCGCCTCAGTTTGGGTTGCAGATGAATTTTTGGCAGTGCTTGATCGCACTACAGCGAAAGTTTTGGCGTTTAACTTGCAGAAAGTTGCACGTCAACACGGCGCTACGCTAATCGTTGCCACCACACACACGGACATGGTTGCTGACTTAGCGCCGACTTTGTATATCGAGAAACGATATCGCGAGAAGATCAAGATCGTCTACGCGCCAGAAGGATACAAGCAATGAAGAACACTACCGAACAGCAATTCTCGGCAGATGTTCTTGCGCTTTCATACAAAGAGCCAGTTGTCGTTATGGTGCATACGTCTTGGTGCGGCCCTTGTAAGTCGTTAAAGCCGCTGATTGAGCGATTGTCGCAAGAGTTGCAATTTTCACTGATCGGCATAGATGGCGGAAAAGAGAAAAGTTTGGCTGCTTCTCAGAGTGTTCGCGCCGTGCCGACCTTACTGGTATTCAAAGACGGCAAACAATTTCCCACCACGATCGCTGGCGCAAAAACAGAAACACAGATTAAAGATTATCTGTTTAAAGCTGGCGTTACGCAAAACAGTCTCAATTTTGACCTTTAAGGATTAAAAATGGTAATTACGTCCAAAATTAAAAAGCTCAATCCGGCGACGAAGATTGTTGAAACTATCGCCAACAAAAACGGAAACCGCGAGATGGCAAAACTAGCTGTTAACTTGCGTGATTCAGGCGCCGGTATGTCACCGAACAAGAAAGTAGTAAAGTAAAGTGGATATTCTGATTGAGCGCCGGGCGGCTCCGGTTGGCCACAAGATGTCGCTACTGTCCCAAATTTATATTGAGCGCGGCACTAAAGAAGATTGGGAGTTGCTGCACGAGCTGCATTACAAGGCAGACAGTATCGGCATTGGTCCACGCTATTACAGAGCGGTATTAGATGGTCAGACGATCGGCGTTGGCGCGATGACGGTGCCAAAAATGCTATCGTCCGGGCGCAATGAAGTATTCCGTCACTTGCGCCCCAACACAAACGGCAGAGACACGAAGCTGATCAACCGTCACCGCGCCATTTGGATTAACGCTAACCAATGCACGAACAGTCGTCTTGTCCTAGATACGATGTATCGCGGCGTCGGCGTAGCTTACCGTATGCAGAACTTGATGATGCGAATGACAGGTTGCCGCTATGTTGAGTTTCAGTCGTCTATGTCTAAGTTCAATCCGTTCGCTGCGAGGGCAGGGATTCGCTTTACCAAGCCAAAACGATCCGCTAACTACAAACGCGGGCTGGACTTCTTCATGCGCTGGTTTGAGAGCAACCCAAGCGACTATATCGGCGTGATGGCAGAGTTAAAAGCGATGTCACCTCTAATCCGTGAAAAAGTAATCACAGAAATGCGGAAATTCTATTACGCCTGCTCCTCAATGGAAAAGTCGGGCAACAACCGCGCTAATGGAACTTCTCGCGTCGATAACATGGAAGTGGGTTATTTGCTCAAGTCGCTCCAGCAATTAGTCCTGGCAAGCCCTTTATACGGCGTATTTACTAACCCTGACTACGAACAACATGCACTGCCGGTAAGACTGCCGTTACTTGCGTTTGATAACCAGCCAGTAGATGCGCCGCTAGACCTCGATACAGCCGCCACACAGCTTTCAAAAGTGAATATCACTACCGAAGCACTTGATTTAGATTGGGCAGAAGATGCACCTGACAGCGAAACAATTTGAACTTATGCGCGTAATCATTGCCGGCAATGGTGAGAGTGCGTCGGTAGACCTGGATGAGATCCTAGACCGAGTTCGTTACGAGACTACAAAAGCAAGCCTACAATTTTCGATCCGCGCTTTGATTGCTCACAAGCTGATTGAAAAAAAAGGCATAGAGAAGCGTCGCGGTCGCCAGCGTCAAGTAATCGAGGCAACAGAGTTGGGTGCCGCCACCTATAACGCACCCAAGCCCGCTCCCGCAGCTAGTTATGTTTCCTCTGTTGAGGACGACGAATGGGATACCGTGATTGAGAATTTGACGTAAAAACTCATACCGCCCTTGGGACTCCCAAGTCGTTTCATAAGAGACAGACTTTTACTTGGGACTCCCAAGCTTCTTCTATATAAATACATATATAAATAAGTAAGTAAGTAAGTAATGAATAATAAATTTATTTTAGAAACGGTTTTGGTTGGGAGCGGTAAGACACCCAAGTCTTGGACTAACAAAGAGATACAGAAATATCTCGGCAGCGAAACACCGGCACACGATTACGTTAATGACGCGGCAGCTTGCATTGAAGCGTTGGAAGAACTTGGTCAATTTTCTTACTTGCGCCCGACCACCGACGGCAAGAAGGTCTGCATTTTCGACTTTAATGGCGAAATACACGTTACCGTGCCATTTTCTAAAGAATCGCACGCACTAGCAACGACTCTTTTTTTTGTCCTAGAAAATAAGTCACGACTGACTTGATTTATATGAAAACTTCAGGTATATTCGGCTTCAATAGTTGTTTCTCCTGGGCGCCTCCCTTGCGCTCATTTTTTTTATGCAGAGGTTTATGTGGCAAGCGCTAGCACATCAAGCACTAAAAAATCTCGCTTGACGGCAAAGCAGTGGGCCGAAGCCGAAACGCTTTGGGCTGCTGGCAATATCACCTACGAAGGTCTGACTAAGAGGTATGGTCTGCACCGGAGTTCGTTCGAGCGCCACTTTCGTTCAAAGAAGGTCATCAAAGGTTCCACGTCTGCCGCACAGAGCAGAGCTGTCGCCGCGAAGGTCGCAGAAGCCAGCATCGGCGAAGCAACAGTCATTGCCGCCCGCATTAAAGAAACCAAAGAAGAGCATTACAAAATGGCTGCGGGTCTGGCCAAGCTGACATGGGCTGAGATCCTTAAAGCTAACCAAAGCGGTTCGCCCGTTGCTGTCGCCTTAAACAATCTCAAAGCGCTTGACTCCGCAATGAACGTGCTGAAAAAAGCGCGTGAAGAGCGATGGGCGGTTCTTGGCTTAGACCGTCCTGATGCAGTTGATCCAGATGAATTGCCAGAGTTGATTGTGTCTGAGTTGACCTCAGAGCAGATCAAAGAGTTGCGTGACCGCGACCTAACTGAATTAGATAGCGCTGAACCCTCTCAAGCGGGCGATAGCGACGCCCAAAGCAATGAAGACGATACAGACGCAGAAAACGATAATGGCGTCGTAGAAGAGGGCGAGGACTAGATGGCGCTTCAGTCTAGGCTGTCGCTACACCCCAAACAAATGTTGGTGTTTCAGTCTAAGGCACGTTTTCGCGTCGTCGTAGCTGGACGCCGATGGGGTAAAACTGCGCTTTCTCGTTCGCTGATGATTGCTCGCGCCAAAATTAAGAAGAGCAAAATTTGGTATGTGGCGCCGACGTATAAGATGGCAAAGCAAATTATGTGGCTTGATTTGCTGGAGGCAATCCCTAAACGATGGATTCGTAAAGTTAATGAGACATCGCTGTCCATTGCGCTCGTCAACGGCACAAGAATTGAATTAAAAGGCGCGGACAAAGCAGATTCTTTGCGCGGCGTCGGCGTAGATTTTTTAGTTCTGGATGAGTTCCAGGACATGACTGAAGAAACGTGGGTAAAAGTTTTACGGCCGACATTGTCCGATAGACGCGGTCATGCAATTTTCATTGGGACACCCAAGGCGTACAACTATCTCTACGATCTTTATAAAAGAGGGCAAGACCCTCAAGCGGTCAAAGCAGGGCGTTGGGAGTCATGGCAGTTTCCAACCATCACATCGCCTTTCATTCCTATTTCAGAGATTGAAAGCGCCAGACAAGATATGGATGAGAAGTCTTTCAAACAAGAGTTTGAGGCTTCTTTTGAGACGATGTCCGGTCGCGTGTATTACCCATTCTCACGTAATGAGCATATTGGCACTTATACGTTTAACCCAAAGCTGCCGATCTGGGTAGGCATGGACTTTAATATCGATCCAATGTCCACCGTGATCTTTCAACCGCAGAAAGATGGCTCAGTGTGGGCGGTCGATGAAATCGTTTTGTTTGGCTCCAACACTGAAGAGATTTGTAACGAGTTGGAGAAACGCTACTGGCGTAATCAGGTGCAGATCATCGTGTATCCCGATCCAGCCGGCGGACAACGCCAACATGCTCGCGGTGAGACCGATTTGGACATCTTGCGAGAGAAGGGCTTTAAGCGTCTTAAATTTCGCAGGAAGCACCCGTTTGTAGCTGATCGTGTCAATGCGATGAATCGAATGCTCAAAGCTGCGGATGGCACCGTCAGATTGCGTATAGATGAGCGCTGCAAGCATTTCATTAACGCGCTTGAGCAAACGATCTACAAGAAGGGTTCGCGTGATGTGGATAAAGCGGCAGGCTTAGAACACTCTGCTGATGCTGGCGGTTATTGCATCGAGTTAGAGTTTCCTGTTCGTAAGATTGAAATTGGCGGCATGTCTCGTTGACCTATTGACATACGTCAGTAGTGACTTATAATGCCAACATGAAAAAGATTATGACACCTGGCTCTACAGCCGTAATTGATCCAAATGATGCTGCTGTCTCTAGTGGCATCGCTCCCGCCACCGATGATCAGAAAAAGCTTAAAAGGCTTATTGCGCGTCGTCATCCAGACTATGAAGACCTGATCAAGCATTGGGAATTTCTGGAAGACACCTACGAAGGCGGTAGAGAGTGGTTTAAAGGCAACATCTTTCGATACGTCAAAGAAGGCGAAGGCGAATATAACGATCGAATCGATCGCTGCTACCGTTTTAATCATAGCCGCGAAGTAGTGGATTTGCTAAACAAATATTTGTTCAAACAGCACATCGTTCGTAATGAAGTAGACGCGCCGGAAGCGGTAAAAGCGTTTTGGGCTAGAGCGACAAAAAATGGGCTTAGCATTCGTGATTTCTCTCGCCAAGTATCAAAGAAAACATCCATCTATGGGCGCATTGCCGTCGTAGTGGACAACAGTAAGAAAGATGGCGGCGGTTCAGTGATATCTGTAGCGGATGAAAAGAAGCTCGACGTCCGCACGTTTGCCTACACCGTTGGGCCAGAGCAGTTGCTCGACTATGCGTATGACCGTGATGGAGAACTTGAATGGGTTCTTATTCAGGAGTGTGTGCGCGACGATCAAGATCCATTGGAATCTACCGGGGACGAAACTGTTCGATATCGTCTTTGGACAAAAATTGAATGGCGCTTATACGAAGAGCGTAAAGGTTCAGGTGGCAAAAAGCAGATCGTGCTGGCAGATTTCGGATTTCATGATCTTGGCGTCGTGCCGGTCATTCTTGTGGACAACATGATCACAGATGAGGACTACTCCGCACCTTCATTGATTGATGACATCGCTTACCTCGACCGCGCAGTGGCGAACTATTTGTCCAACTTGGATGCCATTATTCAAGATCAGACATTCTCACAACTGGCTATGCCGGCGCAGAATGTTTTACCTGGCGACGACAACTACAACACGCTATTGAAGATGGGGACAAACCGCATCTTTATCTACGATGGTGAAAGCGGCGCGCAACCATTCTTTTTGTCTCCTGATCCAAAACAGGCGCAAATGATATTGGCCGTTATCAACAAAATTATCAATGAGATTTACCACACCGTCGGACTAGCTGGCGAACGCACCAAGCAAGATAACGCCTTGGGTATCGACAACAGTTCCGGCGTGGCTAAAGCCTACGACTTTGAACGCGTCAACGCCTTGCTTCAAGCGAAAGCTGACAGCTTAGAGCTTTTTGAAAACAAACTGACTCGAATGGTCGCGCTCTGGAACGGCACCAAGATAACCGAGAGTTTTGTGTCTTATCCAGACAACTTCGATACGCGTGGGCTTTATGACGAGTTCGACATTGCTGCGCGACTGATGTTGATTTCAGCACCAGATAGCGTTCGCCAGCATCAGATGGAAATGGTGATCGACAAACTATTCCCTCAATTGGCCAAAGACCTGAAAGACAAGATGCTTTCGGACTTGAAGTCATGGCCTCTTGATCCTGTTCAGCTTGCGGCAGATATGGCAGCGGCGACCGCTCCAGATCAGGCTGCTTTACAAAAATCGCAAAATCGTGACACCGCAAAGGCGACTTTGTCACAGAACTAATTTTTACAACCGCCAGCGAAGAGAATCGTTGGCACTTTTAACCATTGACCTAGAGACTGGTCAGAAAGGCATCAAATGAAATTCAGTAAGTTACTCGCGACACTCTTATTTGGCTTTGGCTTCATGAGTATGGGCATCGTAGAAGATGGCGGTGGCGGTTCTGATACAGGCGCAGCAGATGCGGCTGCGGCAGACGCAGCAAAAGCAGCAGCGGCAGCAAAAGAAGGTGAAAGCGCATTAAAGGGAGAGAAAAAACCATCTGACGAAGAAGCCAAACTTCTGAAAGAAGTGATGCAGAAAAAAGAAGCCTTGCAAAAGACGCAAAGCGACTTGCAATCGGCTCAAGAGCGATTAAAACAGTTTGACGGCATTGATCCAGAAGCAGTTCGCAAGCTTTTAGAAGAAAAGAAAAATGCCGAGACCGCACAGCTAGAAGCAAAAGGTGAGTGGGACCGTCTGAAAACTCGTATGGCGGAAGAGCATACAAGTCAGACTAAATCTCTCCAAGATCAGATTGCTGAGCTGCAAGGCCAGTTATCTCAAAAGACTGGCGCAATTAATGAATTATCTATTGGCTCGCAATTTGGTCAAAGTGCATTCATTGCAGAGGAAATGGTCATGCCCGCAGCCAAAGTGCGCGTCGTATATGGCGATCACTTTGATTTGGTGGAAGGTAAGGTAGTCGGTTATGACAAGCCTCGCGGCGCAGCTAGTCGCACAGCATTGATTGATCAAAGTGGCGAGCCTGTAGGTTTTGACGCTGCTTTACGCAAGATTATTGATGCCGATCCTGATAAAGACCATCTGTTGAAAAGCAAAATTCGCTCAGGCGCAGATTCAGCAAGCCGTAAGGCGGATGCATCAAAGACCGTTAAGGCATCACAGGAAACTGATTCAGTTGCAAAAATCTCCGCTGGTTTAAAAGGCTTCAATATGAGCGGTTCTGGGGGCATTGCTTAGTCATTGAAATAAGTCACCACTGACTTTACATTGGCATGATTTTATGTTAATGTATCAGTCATCGGTGACTTAGAGCGACTTAGGCACGATATATGTTTTTTTATCTTTTCTAAAGGACCATACATGCCTCTGTTACGACAAGAAGCCGAACATCTGAGCAATAATCAGCTCATTTCCGGCGTAATCGATCAAATTATCGAACGCGATGATTTGTTCAGCATTCTGCCATTCGCGAAAACCGAAGGCAAAGCATACGTGTACAACCGCGAAAACACTTTGGGTTCTGCCGATTGGCTTGATCCAAATGATCCTGTGAATGAGTCCGCTGCGACCTTCACAGAAGTTGTTGCTAAGTTGCGTATTCTCGCCGGTGACGTGGATATCGACAAATTCTTGAACCAAACTCTGTCTGACACAAACAGCCAGATGGCAGTTCAAATCGCCAAAAAAGCCAAAACCGTTGGTCGTGAATTTCACCGCGCTTTGGCTACCGGTGATTCTACAGCTAACACTAAAATCTTCGACGGCTTGCCAACTTTGGCTGCTGCCGCTGGTGGTTCTCAGATTGTTACTGCTGGCGCAAACGGTAATGCATTGACTCTGACTATGTTGGACGAGTTGTGCGACGCTGTCCCAAACGGCGCTGACGTATTGGTAATGCGCCGTGGCACAATTCGCGCATTCCGTGCTTTGCTGCGAGCTACTTACGGCACTGACGCTGTCATGCAACAGTTGGAAAACTTCGGTCGCCCAATGCTGACACACAACGGCATTCCTATCATCATGAATGAGTTCTTGAGCGCTGCTGAAACTCAAGGTACAAACGCCACCACTGCTTCCGTTTATGCGTTGCGCTTAAACGAATTGGACGGCTTGCATGGTCTGTGGGGTGGTGATAATGCTGGTATCGTCGTTGAGAACGTCGGCACTGTTCAAAACAAAGATGCGACTCGCATCCGCTTGAAATGGTACTGCGGCCTGGCGTTAAAATCGACTCGCTCGATTGCTCGTCTCAAAGGCGTGTCAAACATTTAAGCTTGTAATCAGTCAGTAGTGACTTATAATAGAAGGCGGGAGCAATCCCGCCTTTTTCATATTCAGAAAGGAATACATGAAGATCAAACTTATTCAAGCTGGCTACGAAGCTTTTTCTGGTCAGTTGGGCGATGTTGTTTTCGACAACGGCACATCGGTGACTGACGTTAGCGAGCAGAGCGCGGGCGGCATTGCAAGCATTTATCAGGTTGAGCGCATTGGCGAGCCTGGAGACGTAGATGTTGGCGTTGACGATGTAACCGACGCCACTGTTAATGTTGAAAGCGACTCCGGTGACTTTAATGCGGCAACGAATGAAGCGCCGCAGGAGTCTCAATAATGAAGCTGCGCATTACACAATTAGGCTTTGAGGGCTACAGCGGTCAGATGGGGGTCATCAACTTTGAAGATGGGCTATCTACTGCGGACGTTCTTGTGATCGACGCGGTTCGCATGTCTGCCGTGATGCTCTGCGAATGGGAAGACGGCACGTCAGTTTCGATTACGCAGTCCATTATCGACAACGCGCACTCGCCGGCCCCAATGTTCGTATCTGGCGCAGAAGGACAGCATGACACTGAGAAAGTCGAAACTGCCAAAAACGACCAAACTTCAAAACCTGTGTTCACAGAAGAACAGCTTTCTGTATTGGCAGATAGCGAAGGCATCAAGGGATTGCGCGCTTTGGGTGACCCGATTGGCGTAAAAGGCAATTCGATCAAAGACCTGATCGCGGCATTGATTGACTACAGCAAGGTGTAATTGATGGATATTTTTCTCGCAGGAACCGCAGTCAATCTTATAACTGTACTGAGCGACAAGTCGGGCAATCCGCTTAAAGTGACATCGATTGAGTATCGAATCAGTGACGAAAGCGGCACAGAGCTAGTGCCATTGCAGGCGCTTTCTAGCTTCGTCGCTGAGTCACCGCAGGCCGTGATTGAGGTTTCTGCCGAGAATAATATCATCGCAGATACAGCCGCATTAGGGCTTCGTGCTGTAGAGCTGCATTGTGTCGTTGCCGGCAACACCATAGTAATTAATACGGGCTACATCGTTGAGCTGGCAGATCCATTAGTGGTGGGAACGAACTCATTTCAAACATACGCACAGGCTGAGTTTAACGCTGTCTCTTTGCCAAACCTGGCAGGATGGGACAAGTCATCTGAGAGTGAACGAATTGCTGCGCTTAGCGATGCGCGAGATCACATCGTCCAACTAAGCTTCACTCAATTGAACTCGAACGTCAATTGGGGACAAGACAGCCTAAACTTTGTACCAGAGGGGACTTATTCCACCAACTACGTCTCAAATGGTGACATGTTTCTATTTAACGGCAACCTGGCCTTACTGACGCCGCTGCAATTTTCAAAGCTACCAGACAAGTTCAAGCTCGCCTTGAGCAAGGCTCAAATTGTTGAGGCTGATTCAATTCTGGGCGGTAACGTGGTGGACTCTCGCCGTCGTGAGGGCTTGCTTCTGGAGTCAATCGGCGAGGTAAAGCAAATGTACCGGTCTGGCAAGCCGCTCGATCTACCTGTATCGCGTCGTGCCTTGAGTTACTTATCTTACTTTGTAACTTTTTCTAAAAAAGTGGGGCGATGATGACGCCAGATGAATTTGCCAAAAGCGTAGTAACTGAGCTTGAGCTTTTTCAAATGACTTTGAAAAACATTCACGTTATGCGCGCAAGCGCTGCAACCGCCGGCAACGCTGCCGCGAATTATCAAGCGACCGTCATCATGCATGCGGAGTTAGCCAAAGCGTATTCTAATTTTGAGACGCGCATCAAGCAAATGTCGGACGCTTACTTAGTTCAGTTACATGCTAAAGGACTAGAAGCGCTAGATTTTGAAATGTATAGCTGGATACTTCGAGTACGTCGCGTCATTCGCGATAATGGCTCAGCCGTTGTTCGCAAAAGTAATGCCGGTCGTTTGGCCAACGTCTTTACTCGTGGCTTGGGCGCAATTGGATTACTTCTGCAAAAGAACGTCAACGACATTAAGTTTGTGTCGCATGACAACGCCGGTAGAGTCTGGGATTCAACGGCTTTACTGTACGGCTACGCAAGAGATTTCGCCTACCAATCACTGATTGAGGCGCAAGCGTTTCTTATTAACGGACTCGCAGAGGTTCGCTATCCAGACTCAAATCACGTCAATAACGGAATGCTTGTCGAGACTAGCGACCGAACTATCAGCGGCGCGACAAAACTAGCCAATATTCGTAATTCGATTTTTCATCCTAACTCTCAAGCCGAACTGGTGAAACATGTTTAGTCCAAACTCTACCTGCGTCATTCAGTCAAGCGACGGCAAATCTGACGACTATGGCATGCCCTTGCCGGTCTTGAAGACTACTGAGCGATGTACAGTAGTAAAGCTCACGCTGACCATTGAGAAGTCGTCTGTGCGCGCCGACAGCTCTGCATCGCGAGGTAATGCGATCGAAGAAGAAGCGCTCTCTAAGATTCTTTTGACAAAGAATACGAAAGCGCAAATGAACGACATCATCATTTTGCCTGAATGCAAGTTGCGTATCGTTGGCCGCATACCGCGTTCTGATTTACAGGGGCGACCAGATCACGTCGAGGTGGCGGCGCAGTTTTGGAGTAAAGCATGAATTTGAGACCGCTTGCAAATATACTGGCTGCGAACAGCCTTGGCGTTTTGGGCACATCAATGTTTTTCAATATGCTGCCAGCAGAAGCGGAAGAAGCAATTTTGTTGCGCAATCCCTTGTCTGGTACAAAAATCGATTACGAGCTAAAGGGCTATTTTAAGACTGAGTTTCAGCTAATTGTTAGAAGCCACAGCTATGCTAATGGCGAGGTATTGATCAAGAAGGTCATCGATGCGCTAACGCTGGAAAATACTCAGGTTGAGGACCACAACTTTAACTATTCTCGACCAAGAACGGAGGCGGTAGCCTTTCCTTTATCAAGGGGAAACTTATTAGAGTTTAATGTGATGTTTGACGTGTGCTTTGTAAGGAGCTGACGTGGGCGTAAAAGTCGAAGGCTTTATGAGCGCTAATGAATTGCTAATGCGTATCGATACGACCGCCAAACGCAGAGTCGTGAAGTCGTTAATACAGAAAGGCGTTGAACTGCGAGACATGGCAAAAAAAATGGCGCCGCGTGACCATGCGAATCTTGAAGACGCCATTAAGATGCGCCCAGAAGGAGCTGAACGGCTGCGTGACGATCTTGGGCGATTCGCTAAAGTGGAGATCGAAGTTTATATCGATATGGATACGCCGGTTCCTGAAAGACCTGGCAAAACTGTTGGTGATTACGCTTATGAGATTCACGAGCATCAAACGCCAATGGGCTCAATTCAGCTTGGTGAAAAATCTCTTGAGAAGCAAGATAGTAACGGCGGCGTTCAAGTGGGTGGTGGCTTTATGTATCGAGCAGTAGAAGCGGTCGATAAAGAGATCGACTTCGCATTACAAGAAGCGCTAAACGAGGTTTTCTAACCATAACGCTTTATAGCTATGGCTTTTTGTGCTATATTAAGTAAGTCAGTAGTGACGTATTTATAGTATTTAACCTCTTTGCAAGGAGTTTTGTATGGCAAGTGATACCAAAAACGTCAAGATTGGCGTTTGTAAGGTGATTTATGGCGGCGTTGATTTGGGCTATACCCAAGGCGGCGTCGAAGTAACAGTGAAAACAGACACTCATAAGGTGAACGTGGATCAGTTCGGCAAGACCACGATCAACGAATACATCATGGGTCGTGAAGTGATGGTTAAAGTGCCATTGGCGGAAACGACATTAACGAACTTGGTAGCAATTATGCCAGGCGCAACTCTAGTTACAAATGGCGCAGACATTCACGTTGATGTAACTAACGCTATTGGTACTGATTTGTTATCTACAGCAAAACAGTTGCGTTTGCATCCTAAAGCTTTGCCTGACTCTAATGTAAGCGAAGACTTCGTGATTCCTTTGGCTGCAACTGCGGGTGGTTTGACGTTCGCATACAAGCTGGAAAATGAGCGCATTTTTAACTGCGACTTTACTGGCTACCCAGACCCAGTCACAGCAAAGCTTTTTGCTATCGGCTCTCCTGTTACGCCTTAACTGATTGGTCATTGACGACTGATTGAAGAAACCGCCTCGCTGTCACAAGCGGGGCATCTTTTTGCTTAAAGAGGAAATTGAAATGACGAAGATTTTAAACCTGGACAAATTAGACACAACATCGAACCGCGTTCTGAGTATCGGTGGCGTAGACCACAAAATTCATGAAATGACGGTGGAAAATTTTATCGTTACCACGCGCACTGTCGAGGCGTTATCAAAAGGCACCGTAAGCGTGGCTGATCAAGTCGAAGCCACTCTGGATATGATTTTACGCAGCGTACCGACATTGGATCGAGCTTCTTTGTTCGGTCGCGGCTTGGCGCAGCTAAACGTGATTGCTGAGTTCGTTCGTGGCGAAAACGTGGATGAAGCGGAAGAGCGAACAGACGAAGCGGGAAAGTAGACGACTCGAAGGTTGAAGAAGTCGATTTCGGCTTCTTCTTCAGTCGAGTCATTCACTTTTATCACATAGGTTACATGGAAGCAAAACAGCTTCCAATAAAGACTTTCTGGCTACTGAGCGGGAACATCGACCGCATTATGGCTCAGCAAGATATCCGGAATATGCAAGTGGCATGCGCTGGTCAATCAACAGATGAGCAATTGCAAGAATACAGGCAGCGTCTCGTGGTAGAGACCGGCACCATTGTCAAGATGGAGGCCATTACTCCACTCGATGCGAAAAGAGACGAATCAGGCTTCGCGCAATTAAAAGCGCTTTCTAACGCATAGTTTTGGAGTAGATATGGCATTAGGTAAGGAAATTAAGGTAGTTCTGACGCTGGATGATTCTGGCTTCACCTACAAGACTAAGTCGGCGCAGGATAGCGTCAAGTCGCTTGAGATTGGTCTAGGTGACTTTTCAAAATCTGCCGACCGCGTCGAGTCTTCAATTTCCAGCTTAGGCAAAAATGTTGACAGTTTCACTGCCGGCTTTCAATCTCTGCAAAAAGGGCTGCAAGCCGCCGTTGACCAGTTGCAGAAAACTGTCGGCGGTATTCGTGAAGTAGATTCCGCACAAAGAGAAAGCGCAAAGGTTGCAAAAGATAGTGCGACTGCCATTATTGACGCAAAAAAGCGAACGCTTGAAAATGAATTGGCGAGCAATAGCAAGCTCTTAGCAGACAAGGCAAAGACTTTTTCAGAGTTGCGCAAGTTAGAGAATGACGAGCGCGCACAGTCAACTGCTGCGATGTTAAAAGCTGAAGAAGCTGAACGCAGGCTTGGTTCCTTTGGTGGCAAAAACGTCGTCAATGCCTCGTTAAATGATGCAGACCGTCATGAGCGTAGCGCAAATGCCATCCGTGCGGAGGTTCAACAGCTAGACCGCTGGATCATAGCCACTCGTCAAGAGCAAGCTGCTAGAGTTTCCGCAATTGCCGCTTTAGAAGCTGAAAAAGTCGCCGCAACATCAGCGGCGGCAGCTAAAGAAAACCTGTCTCGAATTGCCTTAGCAGTCGGTCGCAATAACGCGGCTGAAATGCAACGTCTTGCGAAGATGGTTGCCGCCACTCAAAAAGAAGCTAACGATACAGCGGCTAAATCAGCAAGCGACTTAACACGCTTAAAGAAGCAATATGCGGAGCAAGAAGTTCGCGACCGTGCAGACGCCGAGCGAGCTATTCGACAAGAAGCGGCTGAGACGGCTGCGCAACAAAAGCGTCAAGCAAGAGAGACTGCGGACGAACAACGCAGACAAGCCGAACAAGTCGCTCAAATGTGGAAGGGAATGGCGCAAGCATACGCGGGCGCTAAAATTGAAAAAGGTCTTGCGAACTCTGTTGATTCTGCCGACAAGTATCAACGCGAAGAGACGTTGCTAAAATCGCTCAACCTGCCAAAAGATCAAGAGGATTATGTTAAGCAAAAAGCTTGGGATGATTCAAAAGCTCTGAAATTTGCATCGTCCCTTGATATGGTGCGCGCACGTTTGGCTGCGATTGGTGGTCTAGGTGAAAACAATGTAAAAGTTATTGACGAGCTTTTGCAGCATGCCGCAATGACGGCGCATAACATTCAGTCAATTACTGGCGATAAATCTGCCGCAGGTTTTGAGAACATGATTCGGAATTTGTTTGGCGTTATTGAATCACGCCAGCAAACTAATGACCCGGCGGCGGCAAAAAGAACGCTCGACTTAGTTCAAAAGATTTATGTTGGGACAGGTCGTAAGATTGATATTGCCGACTTGGAGACTTTCTTACGTCGTGACGCACCTGGCGCCGATAAAATTTCAGACGAAGGTCTTGCCAAAATTGTAGCCTTTCTTGATCAGGCAAAGGTGTCTGGTGGGCATGGTGCTGGCGGTGCTGGCGTATCAACCGTCGGCACGATGGTCAAAATGTTTCAAAAGATGGCCAACGGCGGAACTATGACCGAGCAAGGGGCCAAAGAGTTTGCCGACGCCGGCCTTATGGATCTTTCCGTCATTGATGGCAAGTCGAATAAACAAGCGATGAAAGCGCTTCGACAAGGCGGTTTAACTGTTGCGAGTTTGGCTAACGAAGATCCTGTAGGCGCATTAGAAAAGATTTCAAAAGCGGCATTGTCTTACATGACAAGGCCAGAAAATTTGAAAAAGTATTTTCCAGAAGGCGACACAAAGGACGGAATGGCGATTAAAAACGCCATGATGAAGTTCGCTATTGGCACAGGCTGGTCAACTAACGCCGTCGGTATGCTGACAACAGCAGGCAATAGCTCTGCAATGGAGCGAGCAAACGCAAGCGCGCATACGATCATGAATTCCAAAGGAACGGAAGAAATGAACGACGACGTGATGAAAACGTATGCCGGCAATATTGACACCTTCAAAGCGTCTATGGAGAATTTAAAAATCTCAGTAGGCACTACGCTTCTGCCAATTTTGTCTGACGTAGCGAAAGCTTTGGCGGGCATCATTAATGCGGCAGGAGACTTTGCTAAAAATAACCCTATCATGACTCAAGTGACGGCGATCGCAACTGGATTTTTCGGTGCCGCGCTTGCTGTAAAGGGCTTTGCGTCGATGTTCGGCTTACTTGGGCCAGCATCAACAGTTTTAAGCACTTTGGGATTGAGCTTCGGAAGAGTAGGCGCAGCCGCGTCTGGATTTAGCGCACTCGGCAGCACTGTAGCATCGACGGCGGCGATAGTAGGTCGCGGCTTTATGAGAATGATTCCTTATGTGGGGCTATTGATTGCTGCCTGGGACTTGACTAATCTTATCGCCAACTTTGAAGTTGGTGGGGTAAAAGTAATAGATTGGGCTATCGGTTGGAGTGAACGTTTATTAACGTCATTTAAAAACGGTTGGCTAAACGTTCAAGCGATGTTTTCGGACGAAGCAAAGAAAACTAAGCTAATGGCCGAAAAAGCTCAGAATGATCTTGACCTTCAACGAGGTTTAAATGCTAACGGCATGGGAAAAAAAGCGCCAAATTCAGCACAAGCTCACGCTGATATGGTTGCGCAAGATCGCGAGCAGGCGGAAGCAGATGCGGCGAAAAATGCGCCAAGAAGCCCATTAAAAGTCAAACCGCCTTTAAAGGTTCAAGACACTTCCAAGCTGAAAGATTTACTGAGCGGCAAAGATTCGACACGCGCCGAACGCGTTGATCCTCTTACTCGCGCACTCGAAACTGCCATTGGCGACAGCAAGTCCGAAACATTAAAGCTGGAGTCTCTTTATCGTGATACTCAAGGCGTTGCCGCGCTTCAAGAAGAGGTTTTTGCTGAGCTAAACGGCAAGCGCCTCGCTGGTGACTACAATGAAAACCGCGATAAAAATAAGCCAGTCTCGGAAGATAATACGAAGTTTCGTGCGCTTGTTGATGAAACTACTCAGAAGCGTTTGTTGGCAGAGCAAATTAAAGCCGTTACTTTTGCTAACGAGCGAGGAGCCGCAGCCAGCATAGAGGCGGATTCAGCGCTTGATCGTTTAACTTCTGGCAATATTGAAAAACAAACGGACGCTTTTCGGGCGTTGGGTCGTGAACTTGCGCGTAACGAGGCCCGACTAAAAGAAGGCACTAAAGAGTTTCAATATTACGAATACGCTAAAGCGTCGGCCTTGTATCAGCAATCGCGCTCAGATGCCATCAATTACGGTGCTGATTTGTCTGATAAGACGAACAAAATTAATGCCGAGAATATTCAAGATCCTCGAACTAAGTTAGAGGAAGAGCTGCGTCTCACGAGAGAAACAGAGCAGGCGAAGTTTGATATTCGTATGACTACTCGTCAAAAATCATTTGACGCCGAACAGCAACGCATCAATAGCGAAATTGCGGCAGCGGCAGGAAGCGACGCCAGAACAGAAGCGGCGCTTGAGAAAAAGAAGTCTGCGGAACAGCAATTCAATACTGAGAGTGAGCAAATGACTGAAGCTCATACCGCCTTTTTAATCGCGCAAGCCGAGCAGCAACGCCTCGCTCTTCGTTCGCCTTTAGAGAAGCTGGTTGATGAATGGCGCATTACATACGACACCATTGGGCAGATCGAAGTGAACGCGGCAAATGGCTTTGTGTCGATGCTAACAAGCTCGCTTGGAACAGGGCGCATGGAAGTAAAGGGCTTTTTAAAGGCCATCTTAATGGATATTGCAAACGCAAAAATTAAAGAAGCGTTGGCAGAACCATTTAGAAATATCGCTGGCTCAGCCGGCGGATTATTAGCGCGGTTGTTCGGTTTGGGTGGTCCTAGTACGGCTGCTAACGCACCGTCCTCGCCTTTGATGGGTGGCGGTGAAATATCTGCTCCGGTCAATGTCGGTTCATGGGCTTTCGCTAACGGCGGAATCATGACTGATTTTGGCCCACTGCAATTGCGTAAGTACGCTGGTGGCGGTATTGCTAATAGCCCGCAGTTGGCGATGTACGGCGAGGCAGGCCCAGAGGCGTATGTTCCTTTACCAGACGGTCGAAGCATTCCTGTCACGATGAAGGGCGGTCAATCAGGCGGCGCAGCTCCGGCAGTGACGGTGAATGTGATTAACCAGACAGGGCAGCAAGCAAACGCGCAACAAGGTCAAATGCGATTTGATGGCAAGCAATATATTTTGGACGTAGTTATGACGGCAGCTAACCAACCAGGCGGCTTTCGTAGCGGTATGAAGGACGCATTGAAATGAGTAATCCGGTATTTCCAACGATGGACAAAAGTCAGGACTCCAAGTTCTATGAGAAGAGCTTGGAAGACCCATCTATGCAGTCTGAAATGGACGGCGGTTACGTAGTGTCTCGCGCTAAGCACACGCGAAAACCACGCCGGTCGTATAAAACAGGCTTCTCTAGCATTCTTAATGCTGATCGAATCAAGCTGGAGAATTTCTATGATTCAGTGAGAGGCGGCTCAGTTATTTTTGATTGGGTTGATCCTGTTTCTGGCGATACGATACAGGTTCTTTTTGCCGACAAACTATCATTTAAGTATGTAGGTGTTGGCGCTGCTCAGCTATGGGACGTAACAATCTCGCTCAAACAGCCATAATTGATTGATAAGTCAGTAGTGACTTAGTATAATAAGTCACTACGGCTAAATCACTCTCTGTTGCAAGTGTTATTGAAAAGAACCGGCTGTCTTCGGATACGCCGTTTCTTATCTGTGTGGATATTGACGTAATCGACCCTGCGACGGGTTCAGTGGTGGAGACTCTACACATCGTCCGAAACACAGAGCTAATTCAATTCAACGGTTTTCAATATCAGCCCGCCTCTTTTGACATCGAGTTAAAAGAAGAGTCAGGCATACAGCAGACCGTCAAACTTTCAATCAGAGACTACTCTAAAGCGGTTCAGGCTCGCATGCAGAGCTACGGCGGTGGAGTCGGATTCTCTGTTTCAGTCATGGTCGTCAACGCAGGGGCATTAAACCAGCCGCCGGAAATCATCGAATATTTTGATGTGGTTGGCGCAGAGTCCTCTAACTACGTTTGCTCTTTCACGCTAGGCGCAGAGAACAGCATCTCTAAAGCATTTCCTCGCAGACGCCAAGCTCGTGACTATTGCCAATGGCGTTACAAGGGCGATGAGTGCGGCTACAACGGCACATTAACTTCGTGCGACTTAACGCTTAAGGGTCCAAACGGCTGTGGCGCGCATGAAAACGTTATTCGGTTTGGCGCTTATCCGGGCATCAACACCAGAGACGTTAATTATGGCTAATTTTAGCGATCTGATAGGCACTCCATTTAAAACGGGAGGGCGGGGTCCTGACTATTTCGACTGCTACGGCCTTGTAATGGAAATGGCTAAACGTGACGGCATTGAGTTACCGGATTTTGGCACGCACAGTAATCAAGGTGTTATTTCGGCTCTGGTCGGCGCCAGTCTTCCGCAATGGGAAGAGGTAAGTCAAAAAGCTGGCGCGGTGGTGCTAATTCGCATCGGGCGTTACGTCTCTCATGTCGGCTACATGATTAACGACGACGAAATGATTCACTCTTGGGATCAAGCAAATGGCGTATCGACATTGAAAGTTGATACTTGGAAAAATCGTATTGTGGGATTCTATAAGCATGTCGGAAACTAAGAAGTCACGTAAGCGCGTCAGCAAAGCGGTCAAGCAAGAGGTGCGAGTCATTCGTATCTTGAATCCATTTAACCCGCGTGAGTTCGCTAATGAAGTAGTAATATGGAGCGCTAAAAAGACGCTTAATGACTACTTCCCGCTTGAAACTTCTGAGGTCGTAATATCGGTCAACGGCAAAGTAATTCCTAAAGAAAGCTTTGGTTCAACTTATCTTGATAATTCGGACAATGTTGTCATTTGTCCTGTCCCAACGGGCGGCGGAGATAATAAACAGATTTTCGCAATAGTCGCAATGATTGCTATTGCGGTAGTGGCGCCTTACGCGGCGGGTGCATTAAGCTCAAGTTTAGGCTTAGGATTAACCGCCGGCAGCATTGGAATGGGCGCGTTGACAGCCGGCATTTCGCTCGCCGGCTCGCTGCTGGTGCATGCTTTGTTTGCTCCAAGTGCGGCAACTCAAAACACAAACGCTTCCAGTTCAACCTATGGGATTGACGGAGCAAAAAATACGTCCATTGAGGGAATACCAGTTCCGGTCTGTTACGGCGAGTTTCGTACTGGCGGCAATATCATCAGTCTTCATACCGAGAATGACGGAGATACGCAAACGCTTTACATGTTGTTGTCTGCTGGAGAAGGCCCTGTTGCGAGCATTTCCGATGTAGAGATTAACGACAATCCAATTACGGACTATGTCAACATTGAAACTGTCGTTCGCCTAGGTGCGCAAGATCAGACTTCAATGAGCTGGTTCAATAATACAGTCACGCCACAAAACAAGAACGCCAAACTTACCGTTGACTACACTTATCACACGACGGTGGCAAAAATTGATCAGTTCAGAATGGATCTGGTTGCGCCATCAGGTTTATGTCGAGTGAGCTTAACAGACGGCTCAAGCAGCGTAGTGACCGTACCAATCGATGCAGAGTATCGCCAAGTTGGTTCTACCGCTTGGCAATCACTAATCTCCGGTGACGAAATTAAAGAATGGGTTCCAGCAACCGCCGACAATAGTTCTAACCCTGACGACGCCTCCGCTGCGGTCGCTAACGGCAATCGCGTTCCTGTTTATGAAAACAATATCAGTTTTAGCGGCAGTCAGCGTTCGGCAATGCGAAAGTCATTTACTTCGCCAGTTTTAGCGCCTGCCAAGTATGAGATTCGCGTTAGACGAACTGCGCCAAAATCAACTGAAACAAACGTCATTGATGAGGTTTATTTATCCGACGTTAATGAGATACAAAACGAGCTACTGACTTATCCTAATACAGCGATGTTGGGTGTGAAAGTGCTGCTTGGCGATCAGATATCTGGTCTACCAAAAGTCACCTTCATCAATGGCGGGCGCATTATCCAGGCATACGGCAAGCAGTCTGATAATGCTATCGAAGGATGGTATAGCGTTGCGTCGAAAAATCCAGCATGGATTGTCTGGGATATGCTGACCAATCGACGTTTTGGCGGAGGTATGAATACGAACCGCCTGGATTTTA
The DNA here is from genome assembly GCF_035018705.1 of Undibacterium sp. RTI2.2. Lineage (NCBI taxonomy): Bacteria > Pseudomonadati > Pseudomonadota > Betaproteobacteria > Burkholderiales > Oxalobacteraceae > Undibacterium > Undibacterium sp. RTI2.2. Next base: position 78,885 of record NZ_JASJXN010000004.1, read on the forward strand.
TCGCTTTCAAAAATTGGGCAGCTTATTGCGACGATCAAGCGCTAGAGTGGAATGGCATCATTGATTCCGAAATGAATGTATGGGATGCATGCCAATACGTGCTGCGAGTAGGGCATGCGCAGCTAGTCAATGTCGGCACTCGCTTTACCGTTGTGGTTGAGAAAGCTGCCGATCCGGTAATGATGTTCTCGGTCGCCAACATCGCAGCGGGAACGTACAAAGAGTCCTGGCTTGGGACCGCAGATCGTGCAAACGAAATTGATGTGACCTTCTTTGACAAGACGGACAGCTACAAACAAAGAACTGTCAAAGTCTATGATCCTGCTTCGCTAGTCGCCGGTAATAAGACGCGCAATTCCGCGATCACTCTATATGGCGTAGACAACTATGAAACCGCATTCAGAGAGGGCTTATTTCAGCTCAACTTGAATCGCTACATTCTAAAAACCGTATCATTTTCTGCGCCAATGGAAGCGGTGGCCTGTACAGTCGGCGACTTGATTTTAGTACAGAACGATATGACGGATTGGGCGGTAGCGGGGCGCTTTGACGTTGGTAGCACTACGTCCGTAGTGAAGCTTGACCGCGACGTAACAATGGAATCCGGAAAGCAATACAAGCTTTTGGCGATACATGATTCTGTTCAGCGCAGCTCTGGAATTATTCAAAACATTGCAGGCACCTCTATCTTTCTCACGTTGTTTGATGGCGTTCAGTCCGTCAAGCGCATTCAAAGTAATGGTCGTGATCTTCGCATCGCCGGAACCTTTGGCCAAGGCAATGGCGCCTATGGCGTTATTGTGGATGATGCAACTGGCTTAAAAGTTGGAGATTCTTACGCGCTGTTCGACACTGACGTTATTGAAGAGTTTAACGTGGTTAATCGGGCCAACACCGGCTCCACGCTTACGCTACAGTCGCCTATGTCTGCGGCCCCTCAACAATACGTCAATTGGATGTTTGGCGAGACAAGTAAGGTTAAGTCTCCATTTAGAATTAAATCCGTTACTGGCGGTCATGACTATCACCGAGATATCGTTGCTTTGCAATACGATCCGCAAGTCTATGACTTCTCGCGTTATAGCTCAGTGTTGGCCCCTCCAGTACCAGTCGAAGGTTCTGCTATTGGCGCATGTCGCAATCTTGAGGCATACGAAGAAACTTATGTGGCGGGTTCAAATATCGTAACGAAAGTTACGGCCAGTTGGCGCATCCCAGAGGTAGGTTTTTACGGTGGTGCCGATATTTACGTAAAGAAGAATGACGGCAAGCTTGAGAAGGTGGACAGTGCCAAAAACGGCACTTCGTACACTATTGGCGATGTTGCAAAAGACGATGTTTTGACAATTCGTATAGTGGCATTTGATGTGTTTGGCAAGCGATCACTGTATGAGTCCGCGCCTCAAATAAACTATGTGGTTGTGGGTGAAATACCTAAAATCAAAGTAGGCCAAGTAACAGGCGTCAACCTTTACTGGGCAGGGCGGGACTGCAAATTAATGTGGCGTTACAACGCGACAACCGCCTCTTATGAGTTTGGTTCTGAACCTACTGGCGCGGATGCCGGCTCACTTGATCCTCATTTCAAGGATTATGAAATCTCCGTCTATGACGCGAGTCATTCAATATTGCGGCGCAAAGAGTATGTCACCGCCAGCAACTACATCTATACGCACGACAAAAACTATGCAGATGGACTAGCCAGACGCTTGATCTTTGAAATTCGTATGCGGGACACGTTTAATAACGTAGGTCATCCGGCGACAACAGAGGCATACAATCCTCCACCGACTGTCACTTCCTACAATATTGTGCCAAGTTTTGATAGCGCCGTAGTGAATTACACTCACTCAGATGATATCGATTTTTCAGGCGCACGAGTGTTTCTATCTGAGGTCGCTGCCAATTTAGGTGGAGATCCTGCAAGTGATGTGCAAAAGCCGTTTTTGGTCTATGAGGGGCCGGATTCAAGCATTGTGTTGCCTGGCCTAAAGTTCAAAAATAATTACTATTTAACGATAGCGCCTTTTGATATTTTTGGACTTACAGAATTACAGCCAACGTCTGTTATTCCTTTTCAGACCACTAACTTAAATGTTGCCGCCATCGCAGACGGTACACTTAAAGCGTCGCAACTGATTCCAGAATTGCAGACGACAATTAAGCAGGTAAGTGGCGACTCGACCGTGCCAAACAGCGTTGCGTCTCAAATCACAAAGGCCATTTCAGATGAAGCGGCTCAAAGGGCGGCTGATGTATTAAAAGAGCAGCAAGTCCGAGCGGCGGCAATCGCTCAAGAGCAGCAGGATCGAGTTACTGCGATTACGCAAGAAGCGCAAACGCGCAGTCTTGCAATAACGCAGGAGGCGCAGACGCGCCTTGCGGCTGTGTCACAAGAGACTCAAAGTCGAATTGCCGCCATTACGCAGGAGCAGCAAGACCGCGCTCAAGCTGTTCTAGCTGAAGCTCAAGCTCGCGGTGCCGCAATAACGCAAGAAGCAACAATTCGTCAGTCCGCAACCGACTCTCTGGCTTCGCAAATTGCGACCGTTACAGCTTCGACAGGCCAAAATGCGGCTGCGATATCGACAGAGTCAACCGCTCGCACCAGCGCCGATTCTGCGCTATCGAACCGTATAGATACAGTCACGACAAGCGCGAATAACGCATTGGCGGCGATTAGCACTGAGTCAACGACTAGAGCATCGGCAAACACGGCGCTCTCTAATCAAATAACATCGTTAAGCGCTACAGTTGGCCAAAACACGACCGCGATTACTTCTGAAGCGACAACCAGAACGACAGCCGATAGCGCTTTATCGGACAGAATCACCTCGCTTACCTCTACAGTCGGCGTCAATTCTGCCGCTATCACCGCAGAACAAACGGCAAGGGCGAACGGTGATAGCGCTTTATCAAATTCTATTACGGCGTTGACCGCAACTGTAAGCGGAAATTCTGCGGCAATTACTGCCGAACAAACGGCAAGGGCGAACGGTGATAGCGCTTTATCAAATTCTATTACGGCGCTTACGGCGACGGTAGGGCAAAATACTGCCGCCATTACGCAAGAGTCAACCACTCGAAGCGCAGGAGAGTCCGCGCTCTCTAGTCAGATAAACGCTCTAACGACCAACGTCAATGGCAACGCGGCGAACATTATTGCGGAGCAATCTGCGAGAGCGACAGCGGACACGGCCCTGTCTGAAAGAATTTTGACACTTACTTCCACTGTAGGGGTAAATTCTGCCGCTATTACAGCGGAACAAAATGCAAGAGCAGATGGTCTCGGAGCTTTATCTAACTCTATTACCGGTCTCACCGCGACCGTTAATAGGAATACTGCCGCCATCGCCTCAGAGTCAACTACGCGAAGCAGTGCCGATTCCGCGTTGTCCTCTCAGCTCAGCTCTTTATCAACTACTGTTGACCATAACACGGCAGCAATTACCGCAGAGTCTACCGCCAGAAGTACAGCAGATTCAGCCTTAGCAAACTCGATCTCTGCCTTAACAACAACGGTAAATGGCAACACAGCGGCGATTACTTCTGAAGCAACTACAAGAAGCACGGCAAACACGGCCTTAACAAGCCGAATAGACACGTTGACGACAACTGTTGGGCAAAACACAGCGGCAATTGTTTCAGAGGCAACCACTAGAAGCGACGCTAATACAGCTTTTGCCGATAGTCTGAACGTGTTAAAGACCACTGTTGGCCAAAACACCGCCGCAATTACATCGGAGTCTAGTGCTAGAAGTTCGGCAGATTCCGCGCTGTCCTCAAGAGTTGATACGTTAAGCGCTACAGTTGGCCAAAACACCGCGTCGATCATATCCGAGACCACCGCCAGGGTCGCTCTGGATTCTTCTACCGCCAGCCAACTAAGCGCTTTAACAACCGCGTATCAATACAATGATTGGGTAACTCTGACATCTGCAAAGACTTACGTGCAGAATTACACCTACACGCGAAGCGATAGCGACGCGGCCTTGGCAACGGCTTTCAACGCTTTGAATACTGCTTTTCAGTCTGGGGATGCGGCCTCTGTCAATACGGCACAATCTTATGTGCAAAATTATGCCTACAGTAAAGCGGCGTCCGATTCCGCTATCGCGAGTCAAACGACTTCGCTGCAAACGCAATATAGAGATGGCGACACGGCTACTCTAAGCAGCGCCCAATCTTACGTGCAGAGCTATTCGTACAGTAAAAGCGCGGCAGACTCCGCCATCGCCACACAGATTAACACGGTCACTTCGACGCTTAATGGAGCAACGACAGCGATACAGCAATTGTCTTCTAGCGTGAATGGCTTATCTGGTCAGTACACCGTCAAGATCGACAATAACGGCTATGTCTGCGGATATGGTCTGGCGAGCTATACGGTCAATGGCCAAGTCGTTTCAGAGTTCATTATTCGTGCCGATACCTTTGGCGTGGTATTGCCAGGTTACGCTACCGTAAAGCCGTTTGTTGTAGGCGCAGTAAATGGCATCCCTCGCGTGATCATAAGTAACGCCTTAATCGGCGACGCATCAATCAACACAGCGCAGATCGGCACACTGGCTGTTAAGTCGGCAAACATTGATGACCTGACAGTGGGAACGAACAAAATCACGGGCGATGCGGTGACTGAGGTGGATAACTTTACCTCCGGCGTGTCGAACGGGACAGGCTTCTATGTGAATTTCCCATCAAAGGTCTTGATTGTGGCTAATTACGCCGGCGCATATACGGGCGATAGCAGTAGTGGTGACTTTACATTTGGCGTTTGGAATCAGTTTAGCTCTACCGTTTCTCTATCTAGTGTCGGAAGCTACAACGGCTCAATTACCTGCTCTGGCTTTTTATATCCAGGGTATTACTCGATTGTTCTGACGCCCAATAGCCAAGTTTCCGTAAGTATTACCAAGTGCTTTATTTTGAAGGTGAAAAAATGATGGTCTTTCCAGAAAACGAGTCTGGTGCTGAAGTCACTTTATTTGACGAGACGGGCGCAGTCAGCGGGCATGCTACGTTGTCCAGATCGACGTTTGAACACTACGCTGCTAACAACGTATCAATGTCTTTTGGCACTCTGACCGCTGACGAATGCTACTTTAAAGATGGCGAAGTGGTTCAGTTCACACCGGCCCAGAAAGCAATCCGTTTGCTTAAACCATTTGGATTCACTTGGGATGCGTCTCAATTTAAGTGGGTTGACCATAGAGACATCGAGACCACTAAGAGAAACAAATTAAGCATTATTAATGCCGACTGTTCGCTTGCCCTTGAGCGCATTAAGTCAAGCTATCCTCGTGGCGAGGTTGATTCTTGGTCTAAGCAAGAGCTGGAGGCTCGTAATTTTATTGCGTCATCTGACGCAAAAACGCCACTACTGTCAGCACTGGCAGAAGCGCGTGAAATAGACATGCCGACACTCTGTTCTAAAATTATTGCCAAAGCTGACGCGTTCGCTTCTGCGTCAGGCGCGCTGATTGGCGAGCGTCAACGATGTGAGTCGTTAATTAACGCCGCCACTACAAACGAAGAGGTTGATGCCATACAAATGACTACACAGGCATAACATTTTATGTGCGTGATAAGTCATTACTGACTTATTTATGATAATATGCCATTCACTTCATTATGGTGGAATGAATGGCACAGATCAAATCAACATGCGCGGTAACTCAAGGCAGTCAAACAGTTACAGTTGCTGGCGTCAATTTAGCGTCAAGAATATTGCAGAATTTCACTTTCATAGTGGAAGGAAAGCTTGTGCCGTACACGGTAGCCAACGACGCTACGTTCGACGGCACAAATACGGTATTCACATTAACTGGAGCTTACGCTCAAAGCTCAGATCCGCTTGCTGGCGGGGTAGTCGTTTCCGATTACACATATCCCGATCTTATTCCAGTCATTTCGCAAGGCGACGTTGGCACGGCAGCGATCTTTACGAGCGCCATGTACAAGGTTCAACAAATGATCCTCTCGGTAAGTCCGAGCGGCCTTTCGGACTTTTCCAGCAAGTATTCAGCGGCACTAGCGAACCTTAATAATGCCAATACCGCTTCTGCCAATGCAGTGACTCAGGCTGGTCTAGCTGCGAGGGCTGCGACCGCGTCTCAAGTCAGCGCTTCATCTGCCGCTGGCAGTGCCACTAATGCAGCAGCCGGCGCGACCAATGCAGCAACTAGCGCCACTTCGTCTACAGCAAGTGCTTCTGCCGCCGCCACTAGCGCGACAAGCGCAACAGCAAGTCAAACTAGCGCGACCAGCTCCGCTACAGCGGCAGCTTTATCTGCATCGACGGCAGCAACGCAAGCTACAAATGCAAGCAATAGCGCAACATCAGCCGCCTCCAGTCAAAATGCCGCAGCAACAAATGCGACCACTGCAACCACTCAGGCAACAAACGCTGGCGTGAGTGCTACCAATGCAGCCAACCAAGCTACCACCGCAACCAACCAGGCGGTTATAGCAACCAATCAAGCGACTGCTTCTGCGGCACAAGCGACGACTTCTGCAAACTCGGCTACGACGGCGACCAATCAAGCGACAATCGCTACCAATGCGGCAACGGCAGCGTCCAATTCAGCGAACTCGGCATCAGTCGCAGCGACGGCAGCAATTGCAAATGAATTAGCATCCGAAACGCAAGCAAGTAATGCTGCCGCCAGCGCGACTACGGCAACAAACAAGGCTACAGCGGCAAGTACAAGCGCAAGTGCGGCAGCGGCAAGTCAAACTAGCGCCAGCAACTCCGCCGCAACCGCAACCACTCAAGCAAATACAGCGACGGCACAGGCCGTTATTGCGACGAATCAAGCGACGGCAGCAGCAACATCGGCAAGTAGTGCGGCTACCTCTGCAACTACTGCCACTAATCAGGCTACAGCGGCAACAAGTGCGGCAACGGCATCAGCAAATTCCGCGACGACTGCCGGGACTGCCGCAACGACAGCGACCACGCAAGCAACCAACTCAAGCGCCAGCGCCACTGCTTCATCAACCAGTGCAGCGGCAGCTTTAGTGAGTCAGACGAATGCCGCAACAAGTGCCACCACCGCGACAACGCAAGCGACGAACGCTGCAACAAGCGCCACTACCGCGACAACGCAAGCCGCGACAGCGACCACGCAAGCGAACACAGCAACGAGTCAAGCGGTTATCGCAACAACGCAAGCGAACAGCGCTGCAAGCTCAGCTACGACCGCCACCAATCAAGCTGCTATCGCGACGACGCAAGCTACATTGGCAACCACTAGCGCTGCGAACGCGAAAATAAGCGAAAACAATTCCGCATCAAGTGCCGCGCAGACGGTCGCAGCTTTAGCCGCCTTTAGAGCGCGATTTATCGGCACTTTTTCAGCCGATCCAACAGTGGACGGTAACGGCAATGCGCTCTCGTCGGGAGCTGAGTATTTTAACAACAGCGGGCCTACAGGCAAGCTACGTGTTTTTGGAACTGACAGAAAGTGGGCTGACTACGACATCGACGTACAAACTCAAATCGTCAATGCGACGCTTGCAGCAAGTCAAGCGTCTGGAAGTGCAGCGGCAGCTTTAGCCAGCGCTAACACTGCGTCAACTCAGGCGACTCATTCGACTGATTCTGCAACCGCTGCCGCATCTTCTGCAACAACAGCAACATCGCAAGCGACAACGGCAACGACTGCGGCGACTACGGCAACAGCGCAAGCAATAATCTCCACAACGCAAGCAGCCACATCTACTGCCAAAGCGACCGCCGCCGCGACCAGTGCGACTAATGCAGCAACTAGCGAGACCAACGCTGGAAACTCAGCTACAAGCGCCAGCGGGTCCGCAACAACAGCAACCGCTCAAGCTACTACGGCGACAACGCAAGCGAGTAACGCGGCTGCGGCGGCTACAACTGCGACCAGCCAAGCAACGGCTGCGGCAGCAAGCGCGACAAGCGCTGCTAACCAAGCGGCGACAGCGACAAGCGCCGCCAACACCGCAACCTCTAAAGCGAGTGATGCTGCCGCTTCTGCCACTTCTGCGGCAAATTCCGCATCGGTGGCATCAGGTAATGTTTTGGCTGCTGCGCTCTCAGGCTTAGATACAAGTAGCACGGCAGCGGTAGTTGCCTCAGACACGGTTCTTACCGCGTTTGGCAAATTACAAGCAAAAACTTCCACATTCGCGCCTAAAGATTCTCCGCAATTTACCGGAACTGTTAGCGGCATTACCGCTTCAATGGTTGGGCTAGGTAACGTAGAGAATAAATCTTCTGCAACGATCCTAAATTCGCTTACCGGAACTCAAGTTCTTGCTTCTCTTGGCTATGTTCCATTAAGCAATACATACGTGCCAGATTGGTCTTCTTTGACAGGTAAGCCCGCCTTTAAAGCGGTTGCTACATCTGGTAAGTATTCCGACCTGACCAGTATTCCAATATTCTCTACCGTCGCCTCAACCGGCAGCTATGCTGATTTACTGAACATTCCCGCGTTCTTGCCGATAGCGACATCGGGCAAATACTCTGACCTGACCGGCACACCTGTTTTATCGACCGTGGCAACAACAGGAAGCTACGCCGATTTATCTAATCGTCCTGCGTTAGTCACTGTTGCAACAACTGGCAAATATTCAGACTTGACGGGTACGCCAGCATTGCTACCTATTGCCACAACAGGCAAATACTCTGACCTCGTTGGTGTGCCGGCTTTAGCGGCTGTTGCCACTACAGGGCTTTACTCCAGTCTTACAGGGAAACCAACCTTATCAACTGTAGCAAATACTGGCAATTATTCTGACTTGATCGGATCTCCTGCTTTAGCTCCGGTAGCTACCACTGGCACTTACGCTAGTTTGACTGGCGCGCCAATTCTGGTAGCTGTCGCCACATCGGGAAAATACTCCGACCTGACAGGAACTCCAACGCTGTCAACAGTTGCAGGCACAGGAGTTTATTCAGATTTGACGGGTAAGCCTGTTTTGGCGACTGTGGCAACTTCTGGGAGCTATGTCGATCTTGCCAATAAGCCTGTTTTAGTGACGGTGGCAACAACTGGCAAATATTCAGACTTAACAGGTACGCCTACATTAGCCACGGTTTCTAGCACCGGAAGCTACTTAGACCTACTCAATCGTCCTACTTTAGCGACAGTGGCAGCATCGGGCAGCTATTCTGACTTGTTGAACAAGCCAACATTATCTACGGTCGCTGGCACAGGAAGTTATACCGACTTATTAGGCAAACCAGCACTTGCAGCGGTGGCCACTAGTGGCCTTTATTCCAGTCTGACCGGAACGCCAACATTAGCTACGGTCGCAACGAGCGGCAGCTACGCTGATTTAAACAACAAGCCCGCAACCTATTCTCTGCCTACGGCATCAACGACCGTTATAGGTGGCGTTAAAAGCGACGGCGTATCGACAACCATCAATGCGTCAGGCGTTATCACTGCCATTACTGCGGTTAAGCCGAACTCTGGCGGATCGTTAAGCACATCCGTGACTTACTCAAACAGTCAAGTGTCACAAGTCACCGAAACGATTCTTGGAGTGACCTACACCACGACGATGACCTACAACACTGACGGCACGATCGCCACTGTTGTGATATCGGACGGCACAAAAATACGAACTGAAACACTGTCTTACTCAAACGGACAATTTACTGGCTTAACAGCTACGGAGCAATAAATGAGTGGTGCATTAGATTACGTAAATAACCTGGCGATTAAAAACTCAGGCTTGCCGATTGGCGCGCAAGTGACGATGGCTGGCACAAACTCGTCCGTTTTTACGGCGCCAAGTGGAGAGGTTTTTGTAAAGAATAGTATTGCGGCGGTTATTCCTGCCTCGCAGTGTAACTCGCTGCTTCCCGCCTTAATGAATGCCGTCAACGACATCACATTTCCGACTACGATTAAAGTAGATTTAACGACATTTGGCAGCTCAGTATCGGGCATACCTAGTTTGTTTAGTGCCAGTAGAGCTGTGGGCGGTACGACAACTTTAGTCCCGTCTATTGGCGTGTACGCTAACTCAACTTACTATTTGTTTAGTCCTAATGTAGCTAATCTTGGCTCAAATATTGGCTATACATCCACAACCGATCAAGCCTTCTTCACGGCGAAAAAATCAATACCGCAGCTTGCTGGACTAACTATTGTTGACGTGAAATTCGTCAATGGCGTTTGGTATTTCATTGACTCCTCTGGCTATATTGCCAGCATGACTGATTTATCAGGTTCAAACTTCACGATCATACAAACGGTCATGATGCCGAATGCCGCCGTCTTTTATGGTTATACGGGAGCGGCCTACATTAATGGTGTTTGGTACTTGTACGGTAGTTCTCGCACAGGATATTCAGCAGGTAGCATCATAGTTCGATCGACCGATATGGTGACATGGACAATCATATCTGAAGTCACTAGCGGCTCTGCGCCAATTACTAGCCTTTGCCAAGGATCTGGGACGACAACTACTACTGAAATTATTGCTGGTTGCTTGGGCGGCGATTACATCTTTAAGTCTGTCAATAACGGCACCACCTTTACGCAAGTTTCTGCATTTTCAGGCAAGTCGTATATTCGGTCAGTTTTCTACTCGACGCGCACGAGCAAATATTATGCGGTTGCGGCTGACACCAATCTAAATCTGTATCTTTTAACCAGCAGCACAGGCACGTTGGCTACCGCAACATTTACGTCTTTGTTAATAGGCGCAATATCCGATTACGGTTCGCCTGGTTACGGTATAGCAACCATCGTTGATACAGGCACAAATGTCGGAATAGTCTACTCGAACGGCTCTGCCGTGTTTGGATATAACAATGCCGGCAGCGCCGCTAACGTAACCATTACGAACGACTTAAACACAGGCGTCGTATCGGGAAGTTATCTTTCTTGTCTGGCACTAACGATGAACGGCAATATTTGGGTGCTTGTTTGTCAATCAGGCTCAATCACGGCATCACAGATGAGCGGCAAACAACTGATTTTAGTTTCCGGCCCTACATTAGCAACAGCTTCAAAGATGCTTTGGTTTCCAACTACTCAAGCTAACTTCACGCCGCCTGCTGCAATTAGTGGTGTTCAGTATTCGGTAGTGACGGGTCTATCTTATGATTCCGCCAATAACTTTTCAAATTTGTATAAATTCGGCACAAATTTTGCGAGCATAGCGCTTGCAAGCAATACGGTATTAAGTCAAAACTACTCAGGCTATGTTTTTACCGGAATTGGAAGTATGTTCGCGGCACCTTCTTTACTTCAGCCAGGCGTGTTGACATGGACTGGCATTAATAATGTTAGCAATAATGTGGTTACAACATTGAAGTATGACGGCACGACGTTTAGCGCCAGTCAATTAAATGGTGCCGCTCCTTATCCCGCCGGAAACGCTCAGCTTGCCGACTCAAGCGATGTTGGGTGTACTGCATTCGCCGCAAAATGGAGTTCTCTATTTTCGGCCTATTTGTATAGCGGCTCTATTTCGACAACCGGATCAAGTGCGGCGATGACTGTGCTAAAAGCGGCAACGCTTGGAGGCGCGTCATCGAATGTATATACACTAGGAGAAACTAATTCTAGTTACCACGGATGGATGTATTTTTTGGATGTTTTGTCGGGTGGGCAGGGGATTATGGGATACACCCAAAATACTGGGAATGGTCCTTACGCCGGATTGACAATTTTGACTCCAACGGCGAATTATCTTATTCCGCTGTCAGGCATTCCAAGTATAAATACCTGCTATTTATCCGCTTATGATATTACGGGAACAGATGGCAATCGTTATTTAGCGGTCGTTTATGCTTTAACGGGAGGAGGAACTCCGACAAATGGTCAGTTCTTGTCCGTGTTTCGGATTTTTACTAATTCTGCCCCCGTTTGCGTGCTGAATACCAGCATCGCTGGCTATTTAGGATTCAACACTTCTTCCAAAATGCGTCGTGTTGTTGCGACCGGCAATAACTTCTATTTGTGCGACTTCACCTCTGGCACATCGACTAAAAACGCTTTATTGCTTACGCAATCAGGAGGCGCATTTTCGTTTGCAGGGGCCGCTTATTGCAATTTGCCAACAGACAATGTGCCATCAGGCGTCGCAGGCATTACAGGCTCTTTTAACTCTGCGACGGTTGCTGCAACCAGCGCCACCGCAGCAGTGTACTTACCTCCCGCCACAAGTGGAAACTACGTGAAAGTGAAATGATGGATATCGACACAACTGCCGTCGAGCAATTCGACATCGAGTTTATTCCGAAACCACCAACGCCAGCTCCGTTTTTTACGAAGATGACGATAGGCGCATGGATGAAAAGAATCGCCCCTGAACTACCTGGCATTTACAAGTTGGCGGCTACCGACATCTATGCTCAGATATTCCGAGACATGACTCTACAGTCTTTATATATCGATATTAACGATCCTGATCTTGCTAAAGGGCTGGACTACTTTAAAGCCGCCGGTATTTTTACAGACGCTCGCGCACATGCGGCGCTAACGATGGTCATTACTTTTAGTGAGGCATACAAAGGTGAAGTCTAAAATATTGCTTCTAGGAATATGGTTTCTGTGCGTCATAGCAGGCTTTGCTTCTATCGTTCAAATGCTCTGGTCAATCGTTGTCGGTTCGCCAAAAGCATGGCGACTCGCCAAGTCATTCGATAGAGTAGGGAACGCTGCAACTGGTGGCGATGATAAAGAGACAGTATCAAGCCGCGCTAATCGCGCCAGACAAGAAGGGCGAAGGTGGGGTTGCGTTCTTTGTCAAATGTTGGATTGGTTCGAGCAAGATCACTGCGAAAAATCGTCTGGCATTTAATAATTAAATAAGTCACTACTGACTTGATTTAATGAGAATGTTTTGGTAGACTCCATTTAATTTGCCTTTGCGAGCGAGCGATAAAGGATTCACATGAACACAGAATTTGAAATACAAGGATATGAAATGCCCCCAAATTCGACAGCGCTAGAGCAGCAAATGGCAGAAGTGCGTATCAGTGTGGGAAAGATGGCAGACGCTTTGACTAAGTTAGCCATTCTTGAAGAGCGCCATCAAGCAACGATTGCGCGTGTCGCCAAGATGGAAGACCGCATCATTGATGTCGCCAAAAAAAGTAACGACATGGAGCTTGCGCAAGTGCGGCATTTCGCGACCCTGGACGGCATCACAAGCACCATTCGCGTCTTGTGGGTAGTGGTCGGCACCACCTCCATCACTTTTATTGGCAAATTTGTAATGAGCTTTTTACATGTGGGAGCCATATAAAGATGAATTTTGATATTTGCGTATATCGGCTTCTGGGTAACGAAGGCCGTTACGTCAACGATTCGCGAGACCCAGGCGGTGAAACAAATTGGGGTATTTCCAAGCGAAGCTACCCATCATTAGATATTAAAAATCTGACGAAGGCACAAGCTGCTGCAATCTACAAGCGAGATTTTTGGGACCCTATTCAGCTAGATAAAGCACCACTAGGCGTCGCAAACCAGTTACTTGACTTCGCTGTCAATAGCGGGCTACAGACGGCTATTCGCGCCTTGCAACGAGCTGTAGGCGTTGCCGATGACGGCATTCTTGGTAACTACAGCAAGCAAGCAATCGCCAAGATGCAACTGCACGACATCATCATGCGGCTAATTGCAGAGCGAATCTTGTTCATGACTAACTGCAAAAATTGGGATTCTGCCGGTAAAGGCTGGATGCGCCGCATTGCACACCAACTTCAATATGGAGCTGACGATGTTTGAAAAATTAGGACTGTTTTACAACGTGTTCCGTCAAGGCCAAGCGGTCGCTGACGCAGCAAAGCTGAAAAACAAACAATTGCTTGCAAGCGCCTTAGCTATTTTTCTGGCTACGGTTGTCGGTATAGGAAAACAATATGGCTATGACTTTCACTTGTCGTCCAGCGATCTTAATAGCATTGCTGGCTTTGGCGCTGTCTTGTTCGGCTTGTTCAATGTTGGAGCAACGGTTGCATCTTCCGACAAAATCGGATTGCCCGCCAAAGAACCAGTTTCAACAAGCGACCCATCAATGCCAACAATACAAGAGGCTGTACGAGCCGCGCAACCGATGCAGTCCGAGCCTGATCTTGGAAACATCTGGCTTAATCCACCTCAACCAGGCGGCTGAATACGTTCGGTCAATCGACGGGTTGACCATCAAGACACATTGCAATTTTTAGACACACCACCAACAACGAAGGGCAACAAAATGGATATTCTGGGACTCATTAGCGCAGTACGCCAAGCTGAACAAGTAGCGGTAGCAATGGCGCCAACTTTAAACAATCTGGTTGCGGAAGCGGCAAAAACTTTTGGCTTAGATTCTTCGACCAACACACAAAAGCTGCAACACGTTCAAGATCGCCTTCGCGCTTATTGGCAATTTGCGGGAGAAGTTGGCGTTGATTTCGACAAAGCCTGGCCTGTCTTGTCTGTAGTAATTACCGGCATCGTAAAAGCGTATAACTTTAGCGGTGGCTGGACTACCGCGATCGCCGCTTTGAATGTAATCGCAGCAGCGTAACCTCTACTTGCGACATGCACAGACTTACTAAGTCGCAAATGTAGATTTTAAACAGCAGGCTCTTTAGCCTGCTTTTTATTGACCAAACGAAACCATACATGACAAATCCAGTAACTCCAAAGCGCTTTCTTGATGCGTTTAACGACCCAGATACGTTTCCAACGCTGGTCGATGTCGCTGACGAGCTTGGCTTATCGGTACAGACCGTTAAGAACCGCGCAGTGCTGTTGCGGCAAGACCCAAGCTACAAAAATGCCGTAATTCATCGCGGTAGAGGTTCAGTCCCAATGTCGGAGAACCTCGAAAAAATCACAGATGACTGGACAAAAGAAGAGTGCATTGAAGAGCTGCAACGCATCGCAAAAATAGACCCAGATAGAGTGATGACGCGCAATTATTTTCGCGTTAATGGGCGCATTGCTGAGTCTGTATGGAATCAATATTTTGGAACCTTTGAAGAGTTCCGCCGTCAAGCCGGATTAGTGCTGTCTCGTCAGCAGCATCAATTTGAGCGCCAAATTGCCAAGCACGTCTCGGTTGATCATTATCGCAAGGCAAATGATGAGCGTCGCAATTACGATGTAAAATATTTGCGTGATAAGTCAGGACGTTTTAAGACAGTCATGATCTGTTCCGACTTGCATGATATTGAGATTGATCCATTCTATTTGCGCGTATGGCTTGATACTGTCGCTCGCGTACAGCCAGACATTATTGTGTTTAATGGCGATATTTTCGACTTACCAGAGTTCGGCAAATACGGCGTTGATCCTCGCGAGTGGGATGTAGTAGGGCGCATTAAGTTTGCGCATGACAAAATCCTTGGACCAACAAGGGCGGTCGCGCCAGAAGCCCAAATCGATTTTATCGAAGGTAATCACGAAGCGCGCATGTTGCGCCATCTTTCAGATGAGACTCCGGCAATGCGAGCGGTTCTAGCGGAGCTTCATGGTTGGACTATTTCTAAGCTACTCGGCTTAGATCAGTTTGAGATCAACTATATTGCAAAGGCTGATTTGGCAGCCTTCACTAAGCGCGACTTCGAGAAAGAGTTGGCTCAAAACTACAAGGTGTATTTCGACACATTTCTGTGCCATCACTTCCCGCATGCTAGAAACCTCAAACTGCCTGGCGTTAATGGACATCACCATAAGCATATCGTCTGGTCAGACTTTACGCCGGTTTATGGTGCATTTGAGTGGCATCAGTTGGGTTCGGGTCATAAACGCGCCGCTTCTTATTGCGAAGGCGAAAAATGGCACATGGGCTTTGATATCGCACACATCGACACTCACACGAGAGCCACAATGCATGACTATGTGACTGTAACAGATATGTCAGTTTCGGGAGGCAAGTTTTATCACCGTCTGCCAACTGAGATCGATCATGCGGTTCCTAAAATGTTACTCATGAACGGTCATTAATTTAGCCAAAATAAAGTCTCTTTTCATATTGTTAGATAAGTCACCGCTGAGTTATAGTAGTGACTTGTTTAACCTCTTGTGGAATAGTTTATGTCACGTAACTTTGCAAAGAAACAATCTAAACGCTCATCCAACAAGCAAGAATTTCAAGATCAATCCATTGATCAGCGCTTTCACAAGATTCCAGACAAAATTGATCGTTCACCGATCACAGCATTAAAACCCAAGCAGCAGCAGTACATTAACGCCATTAAAAACTTTGACGTTACGTTCGCAACTGGACCTGCCGGCACTGGTAAAACCTACCTATGCGCAGCTCTAGCAGCACAGGAGCTTGACGCAAAGCGCATTGACAAGATCATCATTACTCGACCGGCAGTCGAAGCCGGAGAATCGTTAGGTTTTTTACCAGGCGAATTAGAAGAAAAGTTTGATCCATATCTCACACCATTCCGCGAGATATTAGATTTACGCCTAGGTAAAACATTTGTTGACTACTTGATTAAGAACAAGCGTATCGAGGCGGCTCCATTAGCGTTCATGCGTGGTCGTACCTTCACAAACGCTTGGGTGATTTTAGACGAAGCGCAAAACACCACACCGATGCAGATGAAGATGTTCCTGACTCGTATCGGCAAAGGCTGCAAGATGATTATTAATGGCGACGTTGACCAAAAAGACATCCCAGGCAAAAGCGGATTGGCGGACGCAATTGGGCGATTCAATCACATACCAGCAATTAAGCATGTGAAGTTCGATCGTGAAGATTCAGTCCGTCATGATTTAGTTCAAGATATTCTCTTGGGTTACGAAACAGAACCAGTGTAGCGCTTGAGTGTACTTGGATGAAAAGGGCGGTCTCGTGCCGCCTTTTTACTTGGGTGAGCTTGCTTGGGTGCCGCCGCTGTCTTCTATAAATACTTAACTATTATATAAACATGTAATACAGAAATAATTAAATACAGAATTAATGAAAAACGAGGCGAAACCTAATGACACACCCAATTAATATCGAGTTTTATGGCTCACAAGTCGGTTTCGACGAATGCGAAGTATTGGCCATTCAGAATATACATCACAAGCTTCTGATAAAAGAGGCGGCACTGTTCTCTAAAAAATGGTTTGACTACCGCTCAATGCATCCAACATTAGCGACTTACCTAGCGGTACATCACTACAACCGCGCTTATGGCTATTTTATGGGCGTAGCGATGGACAAAGGTAAGAAATACATGGCCGGCTTTCGCGGCAAAGACTTCATGCTTTCACGCGAAAAGCAATCCTTCTGGAAATTAAGGCAGCAAGCGGACGACACCGGAATACGATACGACTTCTTTATGTTGGAGGCGATGAAGTGGTGTATCGAGAACGGCTGGAGACAACCGCCGCGTCCAGCTCATATTTCAACGAATAATGACTTACTTATACAGGTAATGAATAAGTGGGAAATGGAAAGCAGGGCGAAGATTCAGTGGGCGACAGACTGTCGTTATCGCGCAGAGCTATTTGTTGGATCGCCAGACCAGCTCGCCTATGAGAATCATATTGCCACTCGCATCATGCAAAAGCCACATCCAAAATTCGCAATCTATGCAGCGCTGTACCAATATGACGCGCTTCGCATTGAGGAAGCGTTAAGACGTTTCCCTACCGAGACAATTAATGACGCTATGCATGTTTCCGTGATTTTCAGTCAAAAGTAAGTCACAACTGAACTATAATGTGACTGTTCTAATTCACAAACTAAATCGAGGTAAATTAAATGACCCCAGTTTCATCATCCGAAGTCCAAGCTAAACGTCTGCGGGAAGAGCAAATCGAAGAAGGGCGACGAATGGCAGTATCCAACTCAACAGATGAGTCGGCACCTGAATCAAGTAATCGCACAACGATTAGTCTTCCGTTCGGCAGCGTTCGCCCTAACTCAGCGACGTTAGAGCATTCAGTTTGGAAAGGCGATTCCAAAGAATCAGTGAAGCGCTACACGCCGGCAAAAGTGCCAAACAAAGTTCCGCTCAAGGGTCATGAAGCGTTTTTGAAAGCGCTTGAAATCAACAACGCCACAGTGCGTATTGAAAAGGCATCGACGGGAGAAATTATTGTTGGACGAGTAAAGCACTCTGATAAGTTTAGCGTCACGATTAATGCGCCAATCGCTTCAGCAGATTTTTTGTCTAATGTTACTCCAATTGACCGCGTCATATTCAAGCATGACATCAGCGAATTTGCGGCACTGACACCTAAGTCGGAATCAGCGCAATGACAACAGATGTCCTAGAAGTTGCAGAACAAGCTGTCTCGGACATGATTGCAGGCTCTTTTACGGGAGTTTCGCCAACTGCCAGTGCGCCGAGCGTCACACTTGAAGCAGATAAATACGAGTTCGATGCTGACTTTCAGCTCAAAGTCGCCACACATACTTTACGTGATCTGAACTTTATGCGTAAAGCTGGCCACTTGATCAAGCCAGAATACTTTGAAGATGTTGGCGTGCAAGCGATGGTCAACATGGCTTTGCGCTTCTATCAAAAGTGGGGAACAGTTCCGCAGACAGCGATTGCAGGCAAGCAGTTGCTTAGTGAAGACTTGACCGCAAAAGTGATTCGCGCCGACGTAAAGCCTTTAGCTTTAAGTGCTTTTAAGTCGGTGTTTGGCGCCAGCGCAGATTTAAGTAACGGTGATTGGGTTGCGGCTCAAGTTGCTGAATTTGCCCGTCATCAGGCCGTCTCGCAAGCCATCTACCAGTCCGTGAACCTTCTTGAAAAGAAGAGCTTCACCAAGATTGAGCAATTAATCAAGATGGCTACGGAAGTAGGCGTCAACGTAGATAGTAACGAGTATGACTACTTTGAAAAAATCGAAGAGCGTACACGCAAGCGGATAGACAAGGCAGCAGGAATATTACCGCCGTCCGGTATTACAACCGGACAGAACATGATTGATAACTTGTTGTATCACCGAGGTTGGGGTCGCAAAGAACTCTCAATCATCTTAGGGGGTGCCAAGTCAGGTAAGACCACCGCGTTAATCAACTTTGCAAAGGCGGCGGCATTGTCAGGTTTTAACGTCTTGTATGCGACCTTAGAGGTTGCGTCCGAGATTTTATCGGAGCGTCTTGATGCAACGATAACCGATATTGCCATTAAAGACCTTGGCTTAAAGATGCATGAAGTGCGCTCGAAAGTAGAAGCGGCGGTCGCTCGTTCAGGCAAATTTAAGGTACATGAGTATCCATCAGGAACTTTTACGCCAAACCAACTGCGTCAGCTAATCGAGCGTTACAAGTCACCGGCGCTGATGCCCGACGGCTCAACTCGCGATCCAATTAAGTTCGACTTGGTCGTAGTGGATTACGCAGACATTATGGCGCCAAACTTTCGTAGTACGGACACGATTGAAAATTCCAAAAACGTATATCTGGATTTACGGGCAATCGCTTTTGATGAAAACGTAGCGATGCTGTCCGCAACGCAGGGTAATCGTGAAGGCGCCAAAGCAACTGTACTGAATGCCACGCACGTCGCGGATGACTACAACAAAGTCCGCACCGTTGACATCATGATTTCTATCAACATGACGGAAGAAGAGCGCGCTAACGGCGAAGCCAGGCTGCACTTTGCTGCGTCAAGGAACCAAGAGGGCGGTATTACGATTTTCATTAAGCAAGAACTTGCCAAGATGAAATTTATAGCTTCTATTTTAAGGATCGAATAATGAACATTAGCTGCGTTTTATTGGTGGCTTACTTGAGCCTAATGGTGGGTCGTGCATTCGCTGACGGAGTTGGCACCGCTCTCGTATTTTTGCTGTGCTTGGGCATTCCAGCCTTGCTCGGCGTGTTGGCGGGTCTTAGCTTTAAAAAGCGTCACTAGCATGCGTTCTGACAGAGGCGATCTCAATGAGGCGATTGCTTCTCTCGACATGGAATACTGGCTTGACCGTGAGGGCGTGAACTACAAACACACTCGCGGATCAAGCGGTCGCCAGGCTAACGTAAAAGAGTGCCCTTGCTGCGGTAACTCCAAGTGGAAGGTCTACATTGGTCTTGAGTCGGGCTTAGGCAATTGCTTCGTCTGTGAGCAGAAATTTAGTCGTTGGGGGTTCATTCAGAACTACCTTGGCTTGTCGAATGTAGATACGGTCAACCATATCTTCGCGGCAGCAAAAGATCAAGGTTGGAGACCGCCACGCGTAACGTCGGTCGCAACATCGAACACAAATAAGCTTGCTTTGCCAGCATCGATCGCGTTGCCACATAACGGTCGCAATATGAAGTATTTGGAGAATCGCGGCATTACTAGCTCGATTGCGTCCTATTTTGGATTGCGTTACTCGCATGAGGGAAAGTTTAAATACAGAAATGATGATGGCAAAAGCATGGTTCAAGACTATGCCAAGCGAATCATTATTCCTATCTTTGATTTAGAAGGCGATCTGGTCAGTTTTCAAGGACGGGATATCACCGGCGAAGCAGAGAAGAAGTATTTATTTCCACCTGGATTTTCGTCAACTGGAACGCAGCTTTATAACGGACAAAACGCCATCGGTGCGGAGCATGTAGTAATCGGCGAAGGTGTGTTTGACGTGGCAGCGACCAAGATTGCGCTTGATGGCGATATGAAGTTGCGTGACGTAGTGCCGGTCGGAAGCTTCGGTAAGCATTTGTCGCATGGAGATAACGAGAGTCAGCTAGGCAAGCTCATGACGTTAAAAGAGCAAGGCTTAAAGTTCGTTACATTCATGTGGGACGGCGAAGACAAAGCGATTGATGCGGCGGTAGAAGCGGCGCTGATTGTGCATAAGTTTGGTCTGACGGCGCGAGTAGCAATTCTGCCAAAAGATAAAGATCCTAACGAAGTGGCGCCTTCGGTTGTTCGTGCTGCTTTTTGGCAAGCCGAGACAATTAATGCAGGCGTGGCGACGCGGTTACGGTTAAAGAAAAGGTAGTTTCGGCTATCTTTAAAATAAGTCATAACTGACTGTTAAAGCCTGAATCTGGTCAATATACTGTGACTTATAGAGAAAACTAAGCGAGGGCTAAATGTTCATGATTACAGAATCGGTGTACATGTTGCACACGCATGGCACCAAATTTTATGAAATGGTTTTGTTTGAAAAAGAGGGCGAAAACTCTGCCGTATTAATTAAGCGTTATGGGCCAGTCGGCGATAAAGATTCTGGCAGGCATGGACAAATAAAGATTGAGTCCGGCACAAACAATGAAATGGGTAATGCGTTTCAAGCGACATTAATAAAAAAGAACAGCATTCGAGATGGCGGTAGATACAACGCTAATCGAATTGGTATCCCTGCGATTCATAATGAACTGGGTAAAAAGTTTGGACACGACTCGACGCCATATTGGCAACATTACGGGCAGGGTAAAGCATTCAACTACTTAGATAATTGGAATAGCACAACGGATGAGAACTCAATTATTGAAGAAGGTTTGAACCAAGAAATTAAACCACCACGCGACGCCAATTGGGGCAGTTGGTAAAGAGGAGCAGCTATGAATGAAACTACAAAAAACTTTCCACCTTCTGCGTCGCATGGAGGCGATAACGCTTACTACCTAAAAGGCTGTGATCAGGTCGGGCATCAACCTTCTTATGCGGCATGTTTGTGGAAGATCGCAGAGACGGAAGCTAGCCGCCCGAACTCGCTGTTTGGCTCTTGTCCAGATGAAATACGAAGCGGTCGTTGTCAGGCGATCAATATGCGTCAGGAAGAGCAACTTAAAGGCGTTGCGCTGTACTACTTTCCGCGTCAGTTTATTCAGCATCAGGTCATCACTAACCTGACACCGGCAGAGAATATTCCACGCGTCAGTAAGCCA
The DNA here is from genome assembly GCF_035018705.1 of Undibacterium sp. RTI2.2. Classification (NCBI taxonomy): domain Bacteria; kingdom Pseudomonadati; phylum Pseudomonadota; class Betaproteobacteria; order Burkholderiales; family Oxalobacteraceae; genus Undibacterium; species Undibacterium sp. RTI2.2. Next base: position 100,659 of record NZ_JASJXN010000004.1, read on the forward strand.
GTATCGCGTCCGGTGACGACTCTCGCAGCTACGACAAGCAAAGCGCCTCAAACCGCACAAGATAAAGAGTTCGACGGCGATCAGGGCTACGCGGCAGCAATTAATGCGGCAATGCAAGAGACGCTTGCAAGTGCAGGTCCATCGCCAGGCGATACACCCATCGACAGAACTATTAAAGCAGCCTCTTTGCCAAATTTTACTCAGCCAGAGTCGCAACCAGCTTTACGTACCAACACTCGACTGCCGATCAATCCTGGCGAATCACCTTTGCAGTATGCCCGCCGTATCGCAGCAACAAAAACCACTACCACTTTGGAGAATATATGAAACTGACCATGAACACGAATGAAGTATTAGCGTTAATTGATAGCATTGCCACAACGTCGGGCAAAAACGACAAAATTGCGATGCTAAAAGCGGCTGAGTCGTCAGACACGTTGAAGAAAGTATTGCAGGCGACCTACGACCCGACAATAACTTATGGCATTCGTGCCGTGCCCAACCGCACGGCTCTGCATGATACCGGCGAGCTATTTAATGAGCAGACCTGGAACATCCTGTCGCAGATGCGCAATCGCACACTGACCGGCAGCGTGATGCTCGCGGCGGTCGCCTATGAACTAGACCGCCTGTCGGTTGCGTCAGCCGAGCTATTAAAGCGCATCATGCTCAAAGACATGCGCGCTGGCTTCTCAGAAGAGACCTGCAATAAAGTTTGGCCAGGTTTATTGCCAGATTTTCCATATCAGCGTTGCTCTTTACCAAAAGATGCCAAGTTTGAAGAATGGGATTGGGATAGCGGCGTAATCAGTCAAGAGAAGGCTGATGGCATGTTCACGAACGTCAACTATGAGCATGGCGGCAATGTGTTTATTTTCAGTCGCGCTGGCAGCATGCTACCGATGGACAAGTTCGAATCTCTGGCTGCGGCAGTTCAGTCTTCGTTCCCTTCTGGAACGCAATCACATGGCGAGCTAATCGTGTATCGCGGTAGTGAATTACTGCCACGCGAAATCGGTAATGGCATCTTGACCAGCGTCTTAAAAGGCGGCGATTTTGGTGAGGGCGAATATCCGGTCTTTTTGGTGTGGGATCAAATTAACTTAGAGAGCGTCAAACCAAAGGGCAAATACATTACGCCGTACAAAATGCGTTTGGCTAACTTGATCGACCAATTACGCGGGAACACTAATAAGTCCATCAAAGTGATTGATACGCGTATCGTGAAAAGTCTGGAAGACGCGTACAAGCATTATGGCGAATTGCTGGCAAAAGGCAAGGAAGGCACGATCTTGAAGAAGCAGACCGCTATCTGGAAAGACGGCACAAGCAAAGAACAAATCAAACTCAAGTTGGAGTTTGAGTCTGACTTAGAAATCGTAGCAATCGTGCCAGGCAAGGACAACGGTAAAAACGAAGGACGCGCCGGTAGTCTGACGTGTAAGACAGCATGCGGTGGCTTGGTTGTTGACGTATCAATCAAAGGCGAAAAAATGCGTGATCAAGTAGACGCCAACCCGGACGACTGGGTCGGTCGCATTATGCCGGTCGTTGCAAATATGATTATGCGTCCATCCGAATCGAATCACCTTCATTCGCTTTTTTTGCCGCGCTTCTCTCAGTCAATCTACCGTACCGACAAAACAGTCGCCGACAACTTGAGCCGCGCTTACGAAAACGAAGCCGCAGCAAAAACGGGCGCCGCAATCTTGAAAAAAGCAGCGTAATTTTTCTAACAAATACAGGAATACGACAATGAGTGAAGACGAATTAAATGCACTGAAGGCTACAATGCCCTGGCAAGAGCGACTTTTTAACACCAATCGCGGCGTCATCGTACAGGTAGTTGATGTGAACGGTATGGAAGTGCCGCTGTTCACGATGACAAAGTTTCTTATTATGATCACCAACAAGCTGGCGCAACCAGTAAAGGAGCGTTCAAATGCGTAGCAGTCAGAAACCCACGCTGAAACACGAAACAATGGGAAAGTGTGATCCTCATGAAGTGTACGAGCATCCCGCTTTTGGCATGATCGGCATGGGCATCGTCAATGGTGGCGACTCTACGTTGTTTGGCTCCGATATTAAGCATGGTCAACGCATCACCATCACAATCAAAAAGGCAGAACATAAGCGCAATCTGTCGAATGATTGGTATTTCGGACGTGAAGAGCTAATTGAGGTTGAAATGAGCCATTCTCAGTTTGCTGAGTTCATGACGAACCCGAACCGTGGCGATGGGATTCCCTGCACAATTCAGCGCGTCAATCACGTTACGATGCCGAGTATCGAGCAGGTAGAAACAAAGCATGAAATGTTTCGCCGCGAAATCGAGCGCTCTGCAAAAGAGCGGTTGGCAAAAGCAGTAGAGAAGTGCGAACAGCTTGGCGCACTCATTGAGTCGGGTAAATTGCCAAAAGCCGAACTTCGTCAGATTCATGCAGACCTAAAGCGTGAATTGGCATATTTGCCAGGATCAGTTGGTTTCGTTGTAGAGCAGGGGCAAGAGGCGCTTGAAAGAGCGACGACCGCAGCAAAAATCGATATCGAGGCAACGATCAACAACCACGTCAACCGCTTAGGCTTAGAGACAGCAAAGGCATTAGGCATCGTCGGCCCTAATTACACTCAATCAACCGATTTAACCATCATAGAGGAGATTCAAGTATGAAGCGCATCACGACTCTCACAGGACCATCCTGTGCCGGCAAAAGCACTCTCGAAAACATGTTGGCTGAACGCGGCTGTTTAAAGGGCGTATCGACCACGACTCGCTCGCCACGCCCAGGCGAAAAAGAGGGCGTTGATTACTACTTCGTTAGCAAGTCCGAGTTCAAGCGTTTAGCCACTCAAGGCGCATTTATTGAAGCTGTACCTTTTGGTGAACACATGTATGGCATGTCAGTAATGGAAGTCAATCGTTTGTTTGCTCAAGGCGACCATATCGTCATCGTCTGCGAGCCAGTCGGTGCCGCGCAGATTCGGTTATGGGTCTCGGGGCAAGAAGACATTAAACTAACGCAGGCATTTGTGGATAATCCTAACTCTGTGATTGCTGAGCGTTTTTTGGATCGCGTTACAAAAGAAATGGCAGAAGTAGCTTCTAAAGGCAGTTCTGCCGACGCTTACGCTAAAGTCAGCAAGACTTACGCTGACCGCCTTAACATCATCATGACGGTAGAAAGTCACTGGCGTGAGAAAGCGACGGAGTACGATATGTATCTATCTCGCTTCGACGCTCAAAATTGTAATGCTGCCGCAGACCTTCTAGCAATCGGCGCTACGCATGCTTAGCTGATGTCATGTTATCCTTGAGCGCTGGAGGAAATTATGCCAATGCTCAAGGATGTAGGAAATTTAAGTAGTGTCGTCGGCGTGTCGCCGATATCAAAATCACCGATCTGGCATCAGTCGGTCGAAAAAATCACAGTTGTACAACTCCACGCTTTTATTAGGCGTATGAAGGACTTAGGTCTTCGTGACGAGGCTGAGACAGCAGTGGAAATTGTATTACGCGAAACCAAAAAGGCGGTCATTAGCAATCAGATCGCACCGCCACCATATCTCGACTTTCAACTAAAGCGAACCATCCAGCTAACAATCGGTGAGTTACGCAGAGGTCTTACTCACGCCGGTCAACCATACGCCTCGGCGATCATGTTCGCGCTAGAGCTTGGCTTAACGTCGAAGCAAGTTGCGTCTTTGACTTGGAAGCAGTTTCAACAGCTAGAAAAAGAGAATACTCTCACTCCGCTGGCGAGAGAAGCTTTCAAAGCGGCAGTGCGTAACATAGCAACGCCATATTTGTTTTGGGTAGAGAATGACTCAAAGCCAGTTGGCTTATTCTCGCTTGACGCAGTCGTCTTTGATAGCTTTGGTTTGGTTTGGGGTGAGCTTGAGGCTGGATACGCCAATCTTATTATGATTGATGGTGAGGCCAATTTACAGTCAATGGATTGTTTTTTACGAAGATGATTGATATACTCCGGTTTCTTTGTTTCGGGCTGTTTAGCCGAGACGGGGTGGATTAAAGAGTGGATAGGCTTATAAGTCCTTGATTCGTATAGAGGAACGACGGCCTGCAAAGCCGTTTAGAGCGGTTCGATTCCGCTCCCCGCCTCCAGAATAAATACGTCGTTTGACGTATGTTCGGCTTTAATGAGTAGCACACTAGTGCTGCTCGTTGAGTAGCGTGCCCGAGTGGTGAAATTGGTAGACACATCGGACTTAAAATCCGCCGCTTCGTTAATAGCGGGCGTGCCGGTTCAATTCCGGCCTCGGGCACCAAGTGTATTAGGTACTTAGTACCATAAAACCCCGCAAACCTAGAGAAATCAACGGTCTGCGGGGTTTTTTAATGTTTTGGTAAAACCGCAAATACCCGCATTAAAACACTATTTTCTGTTATTCATTCCCCGAAATTTCCCCACAAATTCCCCGCGTACCTCTATTATTCGTCGATTGATTATATTGTCGGGATAGTACGATGGCGTCATTTACAAAAACTGCTGGCGGCTGGCGAGCGCAAATTTCGATTAAAGGTGTCCGGGACTCTCGTACCTGGTCAACCAAGGCACAAGCAACTGCCTGGGCATCTGAGCGAGAAACTGAGCTGCGATCACAGGCGACCACTGGCATCGTCGCAGGTAAGACGTTTGAAGACGCTTGTCGTCGTTATGAGCTGGAGGTATCTAAATCAAAGCGAGGTTATCGCTGGGAGGCTTTGCGACTTGCGGCGATGGTTGATGTCAGATTTGACTCTGAACGCCTCGGAGACGTCTTGTTGATTGATCTGAGTGCGGATGTAGTAGGGCGTTGGCGCGATACGCGTTTGGCCACGATTAGCAAGTCTACGGGCAAACCTGTTAGCGGGTCGACCGTCAATCGTGAGATGAATCTCTTATCCCATGTTTTATCCACTGCGCGCAAAGAGTGGGGTTGGATCGCCAGCAGTCCGACGACGGATGTACGTCGACCCAAAGAATCTGCGGCCAGAGATCGTCGTGTGTCAGATGATGAGATTGAGCGTCTTTGTTTGACCTGCGGTTTTGATGAGCAGCCGGTGCAAACTAAAAATCAAGCAGTAGCTGTGGCATTTTTATTTGCCATTGAGACGGCTATGCGCGCCGGTGAGATCTGCGGTCTGCTGACCAACCACATCGATGGCCAAGTAGCGCACTTGCCCATGACAAAGAACGGTACTAAGCGTGATGTGCCGCTTTCAAAACGCGCTGTGCAACTACTCTCATTTTTGCCGGAGCCAGAAAATCCGCTTGACCCAATTTTTACTTTGGGATCTGACAGCCTCAGTACATTGTTTAGAAAAGCAAGGATGAGATGCTTGATTGATGATTTGACGTTCCATGACAGTCGTCATGAAGCAATTACGCGCCTAGCCAAGAAGCTTAATGTTCTCGACTTAGCGCGGATGGTCGGGCATAGGGATTTGAGGCAATTGCAGGTGTATTACAACGAGTCTGCTGCTGATATGGCAGCAAGACTCGATTAATGTCATGCTCTTCGTTCCTGGTGCTTCTCTGCCCACTTAATTACTTCTGTGGCTTTGTAAAGTGGATGGCCACGCTTCCCAGTTTCTGTCGGCAAGCGGATTGCTGCTGGAAAATCAGGTTTGCATGCAATGCGCTCACGCACTACTGACTCATTTCGTTTGAAAAATTGAGCAATGGTTGCTATGTCCCATAAATCAATATTTAATGGGATTGATGGTTTGATATGTTGAGCAACCGCTGCTGCTAATTTCTCGATTAAATCAGATTCGCTCATGATGTTTTCCTAAATGTTTTTGTCAGGTCCCGATCAACACTAAACCCACGGCAAAGCGCTAATCTGGCAAGCAATGCACGGTCGTGATGACTACTGGATGATTGGCGTAATAGCCCAAAATAACTGTTCGCTTTGGTGTGAAAATCCTGCTCTTTGGCTTGCTGCATTTGTCGAAGTGCTTCGCCCACGGCACGTCTGCGAGTTGTTGTGTGAAATGGCTTGATGACGTGGCCTACGAAGTCAACGCCACGCGCTACAGGTTGCAATATGGTCTTGCTGGTGTTAAGTCGTGCGCCTAGTTTTGCTGGTAGCCATGTGCTTATTTTTTCTAATGCATCGTTCAAAAAATCGGTTGAGTCGTGCAAGATAATGAAGTCATCGACGTAGCGGATATAGTGCTTCGCTTTGATCTGATGTTTGCAGAATTGGTCTAGCGCATCTAAATAAACGTTGGCAAAAAACTGGCTGGATAGGTTGCCGATGGGTAGCCCTAAGTGCGCAGGCTGGTTGGTTAATCGTTTGTGCGCCGGTACGCGTGACATCAGTGCGCGTGCGCCGCGCAAATCGTAGTGTTGGCGTGGATCGTGCCAAAGTATGGTGCTGGCCAACTTGATCCAGAATGGCTCTGTAATGCGTTTGGCAAGTTGGTCTTGCAGCACTTGTTTATCGATACTGACAAAAAAATTAGCCAGATCGCACTTTAAATAGTACGTTGGGCGTGACCAATTTTGTGATGCGCTGCGGATTTTGGCGGCAAGTCTATTGGCTGCATACAGCGTGCCGCGCCCAGGGATACAGGCGCAACTGTCGTGGATGAAAGCGGCGTAAAAACGCGGTGCTACTTTGTTATATAAAAGGTGATGCGCGATACGGTCTCTAAAATCGGCGGCCCATACTTCACGCGCTTTGGGCTTGGTGACGACGAAGCATATTGATTTGCCTGGTATATAGCTGCCGTCGATCAGATCAGCATAAAGGCTAATTAGATTCCTTTCTAGGTTCTGCTCAAAAGCGAGTGCGGTTGGCGTGTTGCGTTTGTGCTGGCGACAATCGTGGTACGCCTGCACTAGGTCTTCAAAAGAAAATTCAGCATGATTTACATCGGTTTGATCTGCGGACTGCCCGGGCACTGTACTCATTCGACTTGTGATTGTTGTTCTGGTTGCCGTTGTTGAAATTCTGCATCCATGCGTAATCGGCGTTGTCAGCGTTCTGCGTCGGTACGTGCTATTTATGTCATCTTGCCGAAGGCTAAACCGATCAGCAAGAGAACTGCGCCAGACCTGCTGGTACGCCACCAGTGGTGTCTGCGATGCGCTTGGCGGTACGCTCTTGGCGTAGCGGCACGACCAGATAAAATTTCGCACTGTCAAGATGGCCTTAGTCATCATGCTGCTGGCGACGATGCTTTGCGCCATCCATTGGCTTGCTTGCCGATGGCGTCGGTGAGCAGGACTGATGATGCATACTGGCTGTTGGAAATAAATTTCATATCCTTGGCTAGTCTGATCAACAGTTCTGCTTCCATTACGCGCTCTAACATTTCATCTAAATGCGCTAATTTGTTGCGTGCTGCATTTGCTTTTGCAACTAATAAAACGATGCGAACGCATGCATCTTGAATTGCCTCACCTATCGATCCTTTGACGGAGCGTGGGAAATTCTTGACCAATAAGCTTGCCGCTTGCAATAACTCGTAAGATGATTTGTAGATCGGTAAATCTGTATGAATGGCCATGCTGAATCTTTAAAAAATTTTAAGCGCTGCGCGCTAAATTATTGAATGATTAAATTACTGATTCTCTGCGGACTGCCCGGGCACTGTACTCATCCGACTTGCGACTGCCGTCCTGGTTGCCGTAGCCGAAACCCTGCACCCATGCGCAAGCGGCGTTGCCAGCGTACTGCTCATTTGTCCAGTGCCATACCGGTTTAAATTGATCTTTCATTGTGGCGAATAACAATGCGGACTCGCACCGATTGGGTAGGTCGCCACCGATGGACTTTGCCCACTCCATCGCGTCTTGCCAGCTCACGTCTTCTTTTGTGCCTGCAAGTAAAAATATGTGTTCATGTTTGCTACCATCGGCGCTGATGATGATGCCCAGATGTTGTTCGCCTGGCCTTGCGGCTGGTGCGTTGATCGTCAGTGGAAATAGGTTTGCCACTTTTGCTTTTGCCTCAAATTTAGCGATCATTTCTGCTACTTTGTGATGCTCTGTTTTTATGTCGTCTAGTGTGATGGTCATGATTTAATCCGGTTAGATTGGTAAAAAATTTCAAGCGCTGCGCGCTGAATTATTGAATTATTGAATGATTAAAACTCTGCGGACTGCCCGGGCACTGTACTCACTCGACTTGTGACCGTAGTCCTGGTAGCCGTCGTTGAAATTCTGCAACCATGCGTAATCGGCGTCGCCAGCGCCCTGCGTAGAACTCCAGTGCCAAGTAGTATCAAATGCCTCTGTGCCGCCTTCTTTAAATTCGTTTGCGACAGTTTGGGTTGGTGATTGTTCTGTGTATGGATAGCCTGGGGGTACACTGCTCGGATTGTCGCCAGCGCGGAACATATTGTCGGTGTAATTGCTGGGCTTCAGATAGCGGTAACACAGCTCTAATTCATCACGGCTTGGCAGATGCCAATCTTGGAAACCACCGGCATTCATACGTAATATATTTTTCGCTAAATTGCTATGAGCAACGGCCATTGCCAACGTATTTGATCTACCGTCGTTGTAGCTAGATGCGTCACTACCATCTTTGCCATCGCTTGGTTTATTACTCCAAACATCAACAAAACCACCCTCTTTCTTTGGACTAACGATCAGTGCGTATAAATCTCCCTTCAGCATAAAGCGGCCTACGTAATAGCCGCCTTGTAATGGTGTTCCCGGTGTTGTTGGTACTTCGTTGAGTTTTAACATTTCATTCGTCCTTTAATTTTTAGGTATAAAAAACTACTTGGTTGGCTCTGCGTAGACCAAACCTTGGTCTACGCGGTCCCGTACTTCATAAATCACTTTGACCATGCGGCCTTGTGTGACTGATGCGCATTGCTGGTCGTGTATTTGCAGTGCGTTGCGGATGGTGTCGATGTCTGCACCTGCGTAGCGCCATGCGCCTGTGCGTTCGCCGCGTAGGCGGGCGGCGAATGAGGCGTCTAGGGCGCGCTTGAATACATCGATGGCTTCTTCGTTGACGCCTTCTTCGCACATCACTACGCCGATATTTAAGCTGCCTGTGACAATGTTCCAGTCGTACTCTGTGCTGTCGTGGAACAGCATATTGTCGAAGGCGAGCCAGTAGCCAAGGCCAAGATCAGTCAATTGATTTTGGCTCATGGGCTGTTTGTCCGTGAGTGTGCGCAAGCCTCCCATGGGGTCTATCGTGCGTTGGCGATATGGGCTGCACCGTTTTTGTTTTGCTCGTTTGCTCATGACGTTGCCTTGTGGATTGCACGATTAAACCAACGGCGAATCACGTAAGACCGGGTGATCGATATCGCTGTGTAGAACACACCTAAGATCAGGTTTTGTTGAAGCGATATTTGCCAGCCAAAAATAGGGAAAATAAAAAAGTTGGCGAGCATGTTGATGGTGTAGCCGATCAGCACATTGATGATGGCTTCTAGTAGTGATCCCTTCTTGGTCTGACTCATGCTAATTTCCTCAAGTTGATTAGTGGTTCGCAGCAATCCATTTCAGCTTCGCCCGACAATGTCACTTGTACGATGGCATGTTGCTGACCGTTGGTCAGGCAGCGCATGAGCTGGTGAATCGTGCCGGTGACTTCGCCAAAAATGTGGCACCGGAATGCCACTTTGTCGCCCGTTTTTAAATCAATTGGAATCATGGCTTGCCGAGAAGTACCGTGTAGCCTGAGTCTGCCGCTTTGGTGATGTAGTCCTTGAAAGCGTCTTCAATGGCGTTATCTGCGCGGTCTAATTCATACCAAAATTTGACCTTGCCGCCACCTAAGCGGTACTTGAGTCGCGCGCGTAATTTGTAGCCACTACCGTTTTTGAATAGGCGCACGCCGATAGAGAATTCACGCGGTATGTCGATGTTGCCGTTGCCTGCGCGAGCGTCAATATTTTCTGTGTATGCTAGTTGCACTTGTCCGTTATCTAAGCGGCGGCTGCTGCTAAAATTGACATCTGTTTTAGCTTGTAGAGTCAGGGCAATACTGAGCAATGTCTCGCCCGATGGTTCGGCAATATCGGCAATGTTGTCTTCTAAAAAGACAGCGAATGCTTCTTGCTCTTTTGGCTCTTTATTACTGTTAAGCCAAATTAAAAATTCACGTGATTTTTCAGCTTTGAATACAGCACGATGGTCGCGCCAGCCGGTTGATGCACTTTCTCGATAGTCATTAAAAACAGCGGTCAGCGTGCAGGCTTCGGGATCTGCATAGATGTAGCCAAGATGGCTCATATTTTGGTCTTTGACGTACTGAATAAAGCTGTCTATATCCGATAGATGCGCGGTCCCTTTTTTGCGATTTGGCGCTTGTTGTGCGCGCTCAACTACATCAGTAATATCGATATGCTTGTAGCCGTCTGGCACGATCAGATGATCTGTTCCAGCATAAGTTTGTATTGCTACGGAGGCATGCGCTAGCTCTGTAATACGGTCAATCGTATCTGGGCTGATATGTAATTGATCGGCAGTTGTTCTGGTGAGTACTTCAGTCATTATTTAGCCTCTTTAAATTGAGCTGGTGCGGTTGGTGTGGCGTCGCGCAATTCGAGATTGCCTTGACGCGGATGATTGCGGGACAGATCGCCGTCGTCGGTGAGCCAGTAAATATCCTCGCCCCGCTCTGGCTTGGGCTGCGTGATCGTTATCACGTCGGCGATCGTGATTTTGTCAACGTCTGCGCCACGTGTTGCAGGTTTGATCTTGAGTTTTAAGCTGATCTCACCGCCTTTGCCGGTTTCTTTTACCTGGGCGACTAGTTCGCCAAAGAGCTTGGTAAATTCGGCATGGACTCTTCCATCCCGAAGGTCTTGCAGCACGACTGCAAATGCTTTGTGTGACATGGTTTTACTCCTGTTGGTTGTTAATCGTTGTCGTTGGCTTGCATTTTTTTAAGATCAAATCGGTCGCGCTGGCGCATGTGGATGCGGGCGCGGTTTTCAATAATTCTTTTTAAAATCGGGTCTTTTAAGGCGGCATCCAACGGCTTGGCAATCGGCAAATTGTTATAAGCGATTTCCAGTGCGGCGCGGTCGGGTTGGATGCGTGCCATGGTTATCGTGCGATGATCGCTTGCAGTGCGGATTGCACAGCGTGCAGGCGTGATTTGCCGAACTTGCGTTCGATTCTGTAAATCTCTGTTGCTATGCTCAATTTGGCGCTGTAGCGGTTCATTTTTGGGCGACTTTCTGCGTTTGTGCTGCGTTGTCTTCGGCAGCTATGCGTTTGTCGTCGGCGACGACGTAGCCCGCCATAAATGCGGCAAATAACGCTAATAAGACGATCCAAGGGGAGTCGAATAAATTGTTTTTCATGCGAGTACTCCAAAAAAAAGTCGAGTCTGGCGGTGCCAGACGAATGATTAAATTACTCAATGATTAAGATTCTGCGGACTGCCCGGGCACTGCCCTCATCCGACTCGTGATCGCCGTCCTGGTCGCCGTCGCCGAAATCCTGCATCCATGCGCAATCGGCGTTGCCAGCGCCCTGCGTTGATGTCCAGTACCAGTCATCTAAGTCAAACAGGCCTGGCAGGTTGATGTACATCAAGCGTGCTTCGTGGCGGGCGGGTAGATAGAAGTCGGATAGACCATCTATGCATAATTTGCTTGCCCATTGCGCGGCGGGGTGATTGATCGCGGATGCGCAGAGGTAGAGGGTGTTGGCGATGCCATCGACGTCACTGCATGCGCCGTGTTGTTTGTCGTAGCCATCTGCCCAGGCGATATCAGAGACGATGGCGAGTGGGTCAACGGCGGTGATGAGGTGGTAGTCAGGCAAGCCTTTTTCACCGCGCATGATGCCGGTGTAGACGCCGCCGTGACCATGCCAGTATTTGCCGATGCGGGGAAGGTCGCCAAATGGTTTGATCGTGGCTGGTTTTTGTAGTGACGGTGAACCGTTGCCGATGAGGCCCCTTGGGATTCTTTCTAGTTGGGGTTGGGTTGTTGATATCAGTAAAGCTGCTGCTTTGGGTTGGATGGTTTGCATGTTGGCTCCGTCGGTTAGTGACAAAGCCAATATTAGGTGTACCTAAATTCAAAGTCAAGAAATAAATTAGGAACACCTTAAATTAGGTCGATTGTGAAAAATTTATTTTAGATTTACCTTAGACTTAGACGAAAAAAAGCACCTAAGGTGCTTTTTAACATCACTGTATTCTTGGTCAGGCTTGTGTTAGCTTTTCTAAAAGTAGGCTTGCAAACGGCACATCGGGCCTTGGTAGACAAACCATGTGAGATTTTGACCCGACGTGGAATGTAATGCCGTCTTCGATTGTGAAAAAGCTGGTTAGTTTTGAGTAGGGAATCTCGAAGCTCTTTATTTCACCAGCAAACACAACTCTTCCGCTGGTCAGGGCAAATTCGCCTTTTGAGACGCCGACATATCCTTTTACTGCTTTGGCTTTAGTACCCGCTTTTCCTACGGTTACGCCTTTGGCTATATTGACTCTCACTGAGGTGGTACCAGCTTCATAACCGGTCACTTGCTCTTCCATCAAAATCGCGCCTCGGCTTGAGAGGTGAGCTGTTTCGCCAGATCGCAATATCACGGACTTGACACTGACAACTGGAAGTTCGCCATTCTTGATTTTAAATAGCTGTTGATCCCGCTTCATTTGAATATCTTGAATCATCAGCGCTTCTTGTTGTTTTTCTAGCTTTATTTTTTTAGCAAGAGGAATAAAGCACCAGATCCCGAGCGCGCCAAATACGATTACTTCAGTAATGCCAAGAAATAATTGACCATCCAAAATCACTTTTAAGCTGAATAGTGTCAATACTCCGAAAATACCAGTACCAGCTTTTCTTAAAAAATCCATTTTCCATTCCTCTTTAGTTGAATATCAAAACCTATTGTTTACAGCCTTTGCGCTCCCACTTATCCTTTGCTTTTCCTTCTTCTATAGTCTGCCATTGCATATTTTCTGGCGTGTCTGGACCACCGCAAGCGAGTGCAATTACGTGGTCTTTGACATAGTCTGCCATTGCATATTTTCTGGCGTGTCTGGACCACCGCAAGCGAGTGCAATTACGTGGTCTTTGACATAGCCTGGGCATGCACCCTTTTTTTTGCCTGTTGATGGGCATGGGTGCGAGTGTTGGAACTGTTGTTTAGTTTTGGCGCTGCGAGCAAGCTTGGCGTCGGCGCTTGTCGTTACGACTACGCAAAGCAGAAATACCGCGCAAAGTTGATGAGTAAGGTGGCTCAATGTAATCTGCCGCTATTTTTAGTGGAGGGCGTGATTTGTAATTCGGATAAAACATACAAAAATATACACTACATTTACAAATTAGTTACATATGTGAACTGTTTTAATAAACTTTTTACATCAAAAGGAATCTGCAATGAAGACGACGCATCAAGAGCTTATTAAATTATTTGATGGAATGGATGAACCGGCGCAAATTTGGTTGCTGGCGAAAGCAGCTTTGTTGGTGCAGAAATTTCCTACTGGGACTTGTTCTTGTGACGTGGTGACGCTGCATTGACGACGTCGATTGCTGCGGTATCAGATTCTTGGATAAAGTCGTCAACCTCTTTTATTTGCTCGATAAGCTGGGAGGATGGCATTGGTTGAGCAATGGAATCTACGATCTGCGCGGCTAAGTGGCGCTGGTATTCGGTCATATTCTGCATGACCTGAACTACATGGATGGTCTCAACATCCAATGCGTGATAAGGGTTGATTGTTTTTAATTCACGACCAGTGACTAGCCATTCTGCGGACACGCCTAAAATTTGGCAGATGCGGATCATCTTTTCCGCATCTAGCTTTTTGATATCTCCCGCTTCCCAATCTGTCACGGTTGCAGCGGACACGCCCACGCGTTTCGCAAAATCAGATTTTTTGATTTGCGCATTTGTTCTCGCGATAGTAAGTCTTTGATTCCAGCTCATTAGCTTTTCCTAAGTTTCCGTAATCGTAGATCAAAACAATTAAGGTGTGCCTAAACTTTCTCTTGCGTTTAAAATTAGGAACACCTAAAATTCAGCAATGGAAAATCTACTCGACTCTAAGATCATTGATAAGCTAGGCGGTACATCTGCTGTAGCTAAGATATTTGATATCTCTCCGCCCTCAGTTTCTGACTGGAAAAAAACGGGCATCCCAAAAGCTCGCCGGATGTACTTAGAGCTGAAATATCCAGACCTCTTTTCAACAACTCAGCCGAGCGACAACTGCAGTCTATCGCCGGTTGTCCAGTAAAAAAACCACAACAAACGGGGGAAGTAGTGAATCTACGTCAAGCATATTTAAGAATGATCAAGGCGTTTCCTGGCGGCTGGGATGCGATGTGCGGTGCGCTGGGTATGTCGCGTGATTCGCTGGAAAATCGTATCTATGAGCGTAAGGGACAAGATGTTGGGGTGCAGACTGCCATGCTGATGCAGTCTTTTACTGAGACTACTTTCTTCGCAGATGCGGTTTGTGCTTTGAGCGGAGGGACGTTTTCTAAGCTGCCATCGGTCGAGCACATTAGCAATGAAGAGATTGGTGTCAAGTTTCATGAGCTGTACGAAGAACTAGGCATGTTGTCGCAGGAATACCGCGAGGACACAAAGAACGGCTCCATTAATCCGCGAGAGAAAGAGCGCTTTAATGCCTTGGTCGACAAGATTCATAAAACGATGGACGAATTACGTGCGTTGACCTTCAGAGTCTACTGCCATGAGACGAAGCGTAAAACGATGGCTGAGGGTGAGCAGGTATGAGCCGCCACACCGGGCCGCGTGCAGGGTCTGCTGCATGCAAGGTGATTTGCCGCTTGGTTGAGTTGGGCGGTACCGCAAAAATATCAGTGTTGATGGAAGTTGTCGGTGCTGAGTATTCGCGCGTCAACACGTTCAAAGAAAAGATCGCTAATGTACTCGATGGCTTTAGTTTTGCGGAGCTGCATGGGGATAGCCTGACTGCCACGCTCAAGGGCAAAGAGTACGCGGCTGACATCGATGGCACGTATTTGCCATTACCGCAAAAGTATGTGGGCCAGATCGCGCCACCACGCTTGCCAAGCCCTCAGAAGCCATTGGACTTGGCAAGGCTGTTTACGCCAACGTTGGTGCGCGATGGTGCGTTTGATCATCAGCAGATACCGTCGCTGATGGGTGGTACTCGCAAGCTGCCTAGTGGCAAGGTGGTGTCATGACATCGTTTTGTTATACGGCGTCACGTGGTCGGCCTAAGTCTAAATTGGTGTTGCCGCATGATGATATTAAGTACCGGATTTTGACTAAATTGTTTCTGTGTCGTGGGTATCGCGCCTATGGCATTTCTCTTTTAAATACCTTCCCTGATTGTTTGCGTGACTTGATGCATGTGCATAACGTGTGCGTGGTCTTATTCCGTTTTGGCTTGCTTGAGAAGCAGCGGGGCATGTACTCGTTGACGGATGCGGCGGTGGCGTTCTTGCGGTCGGGTAGCGGGGTGTTTGTGCGTTCTGTTGGGGGTGTTTGATGGATTGGTTCCGGTTGTATGGCGAGTTTGCTGCTGACGCTAAAGTGCAGAGTATGAGCGAGTCAATGCAACGGCGTTTAATCATGTTGTTTTGCCTCCGTTGCAGTAACGCTCTGGTAACGTTACATGATGATGAGATCGCATTTGCATTGCGAATAAGTGACGACGACCTTGCGCAAACGAAAGTGCTGTTTATGCGTAAAGGCTTTGTTAACGAGGATTGGGAAATACTCAATTGGGACAGGCGTCAATTTAAGTCAGACTCAAGCGCAGAGCGGGTTCGCAGGAGTCGGGCGAAGGAAAAAGAGGGCAAAAAACAAGATGAAACATCATGTAACGTTACAGTAACGCCCCAGAACAGAACAGAACAGAACAGAACAGAACAGAACAGAGCAGAGCAGAAACCCCGTGTAACCCCGGAGCCTTCGGAAAAAAAAGAGGTAACGGCATCGGATGAGCCAAAGGCACGCGGGGTAAGCGCTGCGGATTTGAGCATTGCTTTCAGGAAAAACGGAGTGAAGTCGCAGCCAGCAGACCCTCGCTTGATCAAGCTGGCAGAGCAGGCCATCACGCCAGAGATTATCGATTCTGCTTGCGCAACTGCCAAGCAATCGAAGCCTTCTGAGACGATCAATGCGGGTTATGTCATCGCCATTATCGAGCGATGGGCAGGGGAATCAGCGGGCATCAATGCCACGGGCGCAACGGTGCCGCAAGCACGTGCCTCGCCTTCGGGAGCGCAGAAATTTAATGCCACCGCGTACGTCAATCAAAACCGAAAATAGCTATGACAGCCGAGATTAAAAACAGGATCAGCACTGCGCCAGTGTCGCCTTGGTTTGAGGTGCATCCGGCACTGGGAATTACACCGATCGATCATCTTTACAACCGCTTAGATGGGGCTTATCCGAAGCGTTGGCGTGAACTTTTTCCGGATGCGCAATCGCTGCAAAATTGGCGTGAGAGTTGGGTTGAAGCGTTGGAGGATGAGCGGATCACGATGGATGAGGTGAAGTTTGGCATCAAGGAATGCCGCCGCGTTTGCATTCATCCACCGTCGATCACGGAGTTTTTAAAAGCCTGCAGGCGGTCGCTTGACCCTTTGTCTGCGTACCACGAGGCGATAGCCGGGCTGGCAGCGCGTGAGCGTGGCGAGGTGGGTTCGTGGAGCAGTTTGGCGTTGTACTGGGCTGCGGTGTCGATGTCGTATGACTTGAAAATGCTGACGCATGGACAGATCAAATCACGCTGGGAATCGGTGCTGGCTTATCAGTCGGCGCTTGGTGTTTGGGAGCCAATACCGGACATTGCTTTGCGTGTTGAGTATGTTCCGGCTGTGGCGTCGCCAGAGGTTGTGCAGGCGGCACGTGAAGTCCAGAACAGTTTCACAAAAGAGCCTGGCTTTGATCATTTGCGCTGGGCTAAACGCATCATTGAGCGGTGGAAAGCGGGCGACCAGACAGTGCCATTGGTATCGCTTGAGAGTGCGCAGGTTGTGATGGGCTACAAGGCGCGACCAGACATGAATCAAGCGCTACGCAGCAGCAATGAGTCTTTGCATTGATCAATTTATTTTGGAGTTTAAGAATGCTTGAGAGCCCATGCGCAGCAACAAGTTTTGAAAACAGAATGGCAAATTGGGCTAGTACCGTTCGTACGAAGCATGGTGCGGGCGGTGGATGCTGCTGTGATTGGGCGGCATCCTACGTGGCTTGCAGAAATAAGCGTGAGGAGGCTTTGGCTGTGGCTTTGCAGATCACTGAGCCAAGTTCGGAGCTTTATCACGCTCACGTGGATGAGCTTGATGGCTGGCTGGTGGAATTTGCCTGGCGCACGTTAATTCATTTTGACCAAAAGCAGATATTGCGGTTTAAGTACGTTTTTGGATATCCGAACCATTTTATTAAATCAAAGTTGCATATAAACGACAGTTCTATACGCATTGTGCTTGGCAGAGCGATAAATAATTTGACTTTGGTGCTTGATAGTTTGGAAGTTCCTGCTAGAATTCGGCATTACAACTTGCACGCACGGTGTGTTCCGCGCCTAGAGGCATTAGCCGTCCCTTTGGGGACGGTTGCGCCTCTAGGAAGCGAAATAACCTGAATAAAGCCCTGAATGACTGAATCAGTCTTCGGGGCTTTTTGCATTGCTTTTTTGGTTTTGTATCCTTGTGTGCTATTGCACTTTGCCCCGGTCGTGTAATGCGACTGGGGCTTTTTTATGGGCGCTTTATGGCTATCAAGATTGACGTTAAAAGCAATATCGATAGCGTATTAAGAGACATGCAGCGGGTAGAAGCCGACGTGCGTCAGAAAGCGACTGTGCGTGCTTTGAACAAAGTCATCGCGCAAGTGAAGACAGACGTATCACGCCAGATACGTGACGCTGGCTATAACCTGAAGGTGTCTGACATCAAGAAGGGGCTGGCAACGTTCAACGCAACCAGTGGCAACCTTACTGCTAGGTGTGTTGCATCTGGCAGGCCGATACCGCTGATCAGGTACAGCGCACGTGAAACTTCTAAAGGTGTATCAGTAAGCGTGCTCAATGGGCGTAAGGTAATCAGTGGTGCGTTCATCGCCACGATGCCGAGCGGGCATAAGGGCGTGTACACGCGCACAGGCAACGCACACAAGAAGATCGTAAAGAATGGCCGCACCACATGGAGCGGCCTGCCGATCAAAGAACTGTTCGGACCAAGCATACCGGATGGCATGGCAAACAAGGCAGTGCAGGACTCATTGCAACGCTTGGTCGATGACAAGTTCCCATCGATCCTAGCGCAGCAGATCAAGTACCTAATGCGCTAAGCATCGCCGCCAAGAATTTCCAAGGTACTTTCCAGAGACAACACAGAGCGGGTGCGAAGACCCCGAGTTTCGTCTAGTTAGCTGAATTGCTAGGGGGCTATAAATGAGCGTTACTCAACAACAGATCGCACACCATCTAGACATATCTCAAGTCGAAGTCAGTAAATTCCTAAACCAGTCTGGCATCGATTGGAAACAAACAACGCTTGATGTCATCCGCGTCGAATACATCCGCAAGTTACGCGCACAAGCATCAGGCCATCGCAGTGAGGATGGCCTTGATCTTGTACGTGAGCGCGTTCTCAGTGAGCGGGTTGACCGCGAGTTAAAGCAGTTCACCCTGGCTGAAAAAAAAGGCCAGCTCATCAACGTCGCGCAGCTCGAACCAGAACTGATGCAAATGGTTGGCGCGTTTAAATCTGAATTGATGGGGCGAGACGACAGACTCAAGGCCGCGCTTGATGCTCTTTACGGAGTCGATGTCGATATCCAAATCCTAAATGAGTTCACTAATGCAGCCTTCAAACATCTTGCTCGATACGATGCTAGCAGTAGTGCAGCTCGTAACACGGCTGACGACGGCGCTAGTTCCGGCGGAAATAGTCAGCCTGTATATCTGGTCGAAAACGCACCGCCGGTTATCGGCTAAAGCCTCAGCGCTACCAGGCGCGTACGACCCAGATTTAACACCATGGATCAAGGGCATTCACGACGCGATTGATGATCCAACTGTACGCAAGATCGTCGCCATGAAGTCCGCGCAGGTTGCCTGGACTGATGGCGCAATCCTAAATTTCATTGGCAAGATCATCGACATCTGTCCGGTGCCGATCATTATCATGTTCGCCAAGGCGCAAGCCGCCAAAGAGTTTAATGATGAAAAGCTCATACCGATGGCAGAAGTGACACCACGTGTCGCAGCCAAGTTACAGATTCACAAACGCAAAGACCGCGACAATCGCTGGGATTTTAAAAGTTTTCCGGGTGGCTTCATCAAGCTCGTCGGCTCCAACAGCCCCAGCTCTGTGAAGTCAACACCGGCGCCCATCGTCATCGTGGAAGAGCCGGACGATTGCAATGACAATGTGCGTGATCAGGGCGACACGATCACGCTGCTAGAAGAGCGCGTCAAGACCTTCGCCCGTAGCAAAGTAATCTTTGGCGGCACGCCAACGGTCAAGGGAATTTCACGCATTGACGCTGCATACCAAGCCAGTGACAAGCGCGTATTCATGGTGCCATGCCACCACTGTGGTGAGTCGCACGTGCTTATGTGGGAAAACGTCAAGTACACCGAAGAGCCAGAATTTAATCATGAAGTCTTCGGCAAGGTCAGGCCAGATTCAGCACGCTATGCCTGTCCGCATTGCACCTGCTTATGGACGGATGTAGAAAAAAATCGCAACGTCAAGAAGGCGGTCTGGATCGCCACCGCCCCGTTTTACGGCGTCGCTGGCTTCTACATTAACGAACTGTATTCGCCGTTCCCCGGAAGCGTTCTACAAAAGTTGTTAGAGAAATTTCTTACGGCGCAGCATCTGCTCAATCAGGGTGACGACACCAAGATGCGTGCGTTCCGTAACAGCAGCGAAGGCCTGCCATACGAGTACAAAAGCGATCTACCCACCTCCGACAAATTGTCAGAACGCGCAGAAGAGTACGACGAAAGAACGATCCCATGGGGCGGCATGGTGCTCACCGCAGGCGTCGATGTACAACACAACCGGCTTGCAGTGGTCATACGTGCATGGGGTAGGGGGAGTGAATCTTGGTTAGTCTACTGGGGTGAAATCCACGGGCAAACTTTGATCTCCAATTCTGGGGCATGGGACGATCTTGACACTTTATTGACCAGCGAATTTACGCATGCCAGCGGCAACAGCATGACGATTCGCGCCGTATCCGTTGATTCATCTGACGGTGTAGCAACTGATGCTGTCTATGACTACGTGCGTGATCGTAAGGCCAAAAATTACATGGCGATCAAAGGCGCGTCTGAACAAGGCAAAGTATCACGAGAGATTTTTGCCCGACCCAGTTCAGCAATTGATTATGACAAAAAACACAAGCCGCATCCATCAGGTGTGCGTCCTTATATCGTTGGTACCCAGAGGGCAAAAGATTTAATCATCACTGGCCGCCTAGCACTAACAGGCAACGGACCCGGACGCATGCATTGGTACAAATCCGTGCGCCCCGATTACTGGGATCAGATCACCTCAGAAATCAAAGCGCCGCATAAGACGATTAAGAATCACAAGACGTGGCAGAAAAAATCGGGCGTCAGAAATGAAGCACTGGATTGCGAAGTCTATGCACTCCATGCGGCAATGTCGATCAAGCTGCATCTATTAAAACCTGCTCACTGGGATGCGATTGAAAAGCAATTACGCCAGCGTCAGATTTTTTCAGAGCATGCGCCGCAAGAACAACCGCTAGTGCATACGTCTGCACAAGACGATGCACCCGATATTGATCAAGACAGTAATGACGATGCAGGACAGCAGGCCAGTCCGGCACCGATCAGGACTATAACCAAACCAATCGAACCAAAGCCAGTGCTAAAAGCGCAGCCAAAACAACGGCCACGCCGCAGTACGTCCGGCTATTCCGCGAAGAACTGGTAACCCATGAACATAATTAAAACGCTCACCGCTGGTGATACAGCGCAGTGGAACGATGACGCGTGGTTCGATACCCAATCTCGCATCCGCATGTCCAGTGCAGATTGGACTTTGAAGTACGAACTGCGCGGCGCGGTACCGCTCACGCTAACAGCAGGTGCCAATGGCGATGGCTGGACAACATCCATCACACTGGCACAAAGCCAAACGTTGGTCGCAGGCACCTACGTCTGGGGCGCCTATCTGTCACAGCAAGGTCAGCGCAAGACCATCGGCGGCGGCACGTTGCAAGTGATGGCGGATCTCACCGGCATCACCGCAGCGATGGATAGCAGAACCGTCGCAGTCAAAGCCTTGGCAGATTGCGAGGCCGCGCTAGCCAGCTTCACCAGCTCCGGCGGCAAGATCAAAAGCTACACCATCGGTACCCGCCAGACAGAGTTTCACAGTCTCACCGAGCTGATGGCATTGCGCGATTTTTGGCAGCGTCGTGTCAATGCAGAAAACGCGAAGCAATCCATCGTCAACGGCCACGGCAACCCGCGCCGCCTTCTAGTGAGATTCTAATGAATCAAAAATTTTACAACGAAGCCAGAGTAAGTCAGCCTGGCAGCGTCATCCTGCGTGACTGGAACGCGCAACGCTCAGCACAAAAGGCGCTACTGTCCAAGGCCACCACCGCCAAGCGCATGTATGCCGGTGCCGCCATGAGTCGCCTTGATTCTGACTGGAGCGCACTCAACACCTCGGCTGACAGCGAGATCATCACCAGCCTGCGCCCGTTACGCGCTCGCTCGCGCGAGCTGCTGCGTGATAACGAATACGCCAAAGCCGCCGTGCGCATTATTAAAAATAATGTGATCGGCACGGGCATCGGACTGCAAGCGCAAGTCAAAAGCGCCAGTGGCAAGCTCATGGCGCGCTTCAATGATCAGATCGAGGCAGAGTATGAAGAGTGGACTGACAAAGATACCTGCGACCCCGCTGGCAAATTGTGCTTCGCTGATATGGAGCGTCTCGCCATTGGGTCGTTAGTTGAAAACGGCGAAGTCATCATCCACAAAATCCGCCGCCCGTTCGGTAGGGGCAAGATTCCCTATGCATTGGAGCTGATCGAGTCAGATCGCATCGCCGATCAATGGAGCGTGGTACGTGCCGACAATGGCAACACCATTCGCATGGGGATTGAGCAAGACAAATGGGGGCGACCAGTTGCCTATTGGCTTTACCCGAATCACCCTGGCGATTACCAGTTTAGTGCCTTCGTTGAAAGCGCTTTGCTACGCATACCCGCTGAAGACATTATCCATCTATATATCCCAGAGCGTATCGGCCAGACACGCGGTGTGCCTTGGTTCCACGCCACCTTAAAACGCCTGCGCAATATGCAAGGCTACGAAGAGGCAGAGATCGTCGCAGCACGCGCCTCCGCCTCTATCGTCGGCATTATCGAATCGGGCGATGGCTTGGTACCGGATGCAGATGATTTTGTGGATGGCGACAGCAGACCGCAACCCACGCTCACGATGGAGCCCGGCACATTTCAGCAACTTGCACCAGGTGAGAAATTTACCGGCTTTAATCCAAGTCGCCCTAATTCGGCGATGGACCCGTTCATGCGCTTTATGTTGCGGGCATTTGCCACTGGCATTGGCGTGTCGTATGCCAGCGTATCCAGTGATTACTCGCAGACCAATTACAGCAGTTCACGCTTGGCGCTCCTAGATGACCGTGATCTCTGGCGGGTATTGCAGGGCTGGTTTATTCGTAACTTCCGGCGTGAGGTGCATCGGGATTTTGTCAGTGCAGCAGTGCTGGCAGGTGCATTAAGTTTTCCGGACTACTACACCAATACCAAAAAGTATCTAGCGGTGCGCTTTAAACCGCGTGGTTGGTCTTGGATTGATCCGACAAAAGAAGTGCTGGCTTACAAGGCCGCCGTGCGCGCCGGATTTATGACGGTCTCCGATGTCATCAGCCTCACCTCAGAACATGCCGATGCCGAGGATGTATTCAAAGAACGCCGCCGAGAGCTAGACATGATGGCCGAAAGCGATCTCGTCTTTGATACCGACCCAGCACAGACCGACAATAAGGGCGCTGTGCAAGGCGCAGAAACCGACGTGCCATTAGATGCCGAAGGCAACAAGCAAGGTCAGGACAGTCCGTCGGATAGCGCTGCCGGTGAAGACGATACAGACAAAGGAAGCAACAGCGACAGCAAATCCACCGACGACTAATCCCAGTTTTACCAACCCCAAAAAAGCCCACCCGGTTCGCCGCGTGGGCTTTTTGCATTGGAGCCGCAATGTCCGACAAGAAAAAACTTGAACTCGGCGTCAACAAGTTAGGACCAAGAAAACGCTTTATCAGCCTTGGCTCTGGGTCAGCCGACACCGCCGATGTGCAAGTCGGTGTGGTTGACCCAGACACCCGGCAAGTCACGTTCTCTTTTTCTAGCGAGACGCCAGTCACCTGCGACATGGGTGACGAAATCCTCAGTCACTCCCCCGGCGCACCCGATCTGCAACGCATCGACGGCAACGGCAATTTGCTCTTTAACCACGACATGAATGACCTCTTGGGCGTCATCGAAAAAGCGTGGTTAGGCACAGATCGCCGCTGCTATTGCACTGCCAGATTCAGCACCGATGAGCGCGGTGATTGGGCGATGCAGCGCGTGATCGAGGGCGTTTTAAAAAACGTCTCTTTCAAATACCGCGTCTACGAAATTGATCTCTACCAAGGCCAGACCAGCTACGTCGTCACGTCATGGGAAGCGCTCGAAGTATCGCTAGTCACCGTGCCTGGCGACCCCTCAGTAGGCATCAACCGCTCAGCAACAGATGAAGAAATGGACGTGGTTGTCACCCACTCCAGCAACACCAGCAACACCGACACCCCGAGCAGCACAACTTCCATCACCACCACGGCATCCGCCGACAACACAGAAGGATCTGAAATGAAATTCAAGAAAAAACACGTCATGCAGGATGCCGCCGAAGCAGCAACCTCTGCAAGCGTCAATTCAGCACCAGCAGCACCAGCCGCAGCGCCAGCGGTCGTAATCAATCCCGCGCTCGTCGAGTCCGCACGGGTGACCGAGATTGATGCGATGTGCCGCGCACATCAAATCAGCGATGACGTACGCAATCACCTCATCAACTTAAAAGCACCGATCGAATCCGCACGCGGCATCGTCTTAAATCAAGTCCTGGCGCGCAGCAATGGCCAAGCTTCATTAACGGGCGGCTCTAACCCAGACCTGACCGAAAGTGAAAAAGCTAAATACAGTCTGATGCGCGCTATCAATGCCTGCGTCAATGAGCGTATGGGTGAGAACAACGCTTGGAAAACGGCAGGTTTTGAGCGTGAAGTCTCACAAGAAATCGGCAAGCGCTCTGGCAAACAATCAGCAGGCCTCTTCATGCCAACCAATCTCACGTTCTATTCAAAAGAACGTGCGGCGGATTACAGCTTCGGTACTGGCAGTGGCCTCAGTGCTACCTCTGGCGGCGCAAGTATTGTTGCAACCAACCTGTTATCAGGTAGCTTCATCGACATGCTGCGCAATAAAGCCCGCGTGTTTGGATTAGGTGCGCAAATGTTGTCCGGCTTGGTCGGTAACGTAGACATCCCACGTCAAAAAGCAGCCGGGCAAGTGTACTGGGTTGGTGAGGGGCAAACACTCTCACAAACCGGCGCACAGTTTGACAAGGTGAGTTTGTCCCCAAAACATCTTGGTGCACTCTCCGTCATCACCCGCAACATGCTGCAACAAACATCACCCTACATCGAGCAATTGGTGCGTGCCGACATGATTCAAACGATGGCGCTGGGGATTGATGCTGCATCGTTGTATGGCACTGGCACCAGCTTCCAACCGCTGGGTATTGCCAACCAATCGGGCATCGGCTCTGTCATTGGTGGTACCAACGGTGGCGCATTAACAATCGATAACCTGATTGATCTTGAAACTCAGGTCACCATGTCGAATGCGGACGATGGTTCCCTCGCTTATTTGACCAACGCCAAAGCAGTCGGCGCACTCAAGAAAGTCAAATCCACAACAAACCAATACTTGTGGACGAACAGCCCAATGGGTCAACGTTCTGGTACACCGGGCGAGATCAACGGCTATACAGTCGCCCGTACTAATCAAGCCCGTGGCAATTTGACCAAAGGCACTGGCACCAATTTATCCGAAGTCTACTTCGGTGACTGGTCACAGTTGTTGATCGGTGAATGGGGCGTCGTAGAGATTCTCCCTAACCCATACGCTGCTGGCATTTACGAAGCAGGCGGTATTGAACTGCGCGTCTTGCAAACCATCGACGTCGCCGTACGCCACGCCCAATCCTTTGCCGTGATGAGCGACGCCATCGCCTAAGCGCGAGCATCAAACGATCAATAGCACGACTCAATGGCTTGAATCAAAGCGAATCAAGCCATTTCTAAGCCAAATACAACCCTCAAAATTCTGGAGCAAACAGCATGAAGACATACAAAATCCGCGAAGGCTTTTCTTTCGTCATGGACGACAACACGGTCAAAATCGGCGGTGATTTGATCGACGTAGAAGACGACGTGGCAGCCAATCACTCGCACAAGTTAGAGCTGGTAGACAGTCCAACAGCGGACAAACCTGCCGCCACTAAAGATCAAGCCGATCCTGCCAAAACCGCATAGCCATGTTTGACGAAAACAGAGCTGCGCTACTGCAGGATCACGGCGTGCCGTGTCTTTGCGGCGCGGTGAGTTTTATGGGCATCAAAGATACGCCGGATGAGGATCTGCAAGGACCCGTCATCGGTGCGCAATCCAACATGCCCACATTGCTGGTAGACAGCGCTGTGATCATCGCTGCCTCCATCAAGGCTGGAGTCGCAATACAAGTGGATGGCGTGGCGTATATCGCACGCAATCCGGTTCTCTTGGACGATGGCGCTTTCTCCAATATCCCATTATCAAAGGGCTGATATGTCCAGCATTCCAGAGCAAGTCATGGTCGTAATGTTAGGCGCGCTCACTGGCAATACGGCGGCTGGGGGCAACGTATTCAGGTCTCGCGCTACTGCGATTGCGCATGGTGAGGTGCCGTGTATTGCGATCATGTGTACGGACGAAGAGAGCAGTGTTTTCAATAGCAGCGTTGATGAAAACACGCTGGTCGTCACGGTAGAAGTCCATACCCGTGGTGACCCTTTCGACACCTTGGCTGACCCCATCTTGATCGATATTCACCGCCTATTGCTCGGCAATGCTGGCTTACGTTCTCTGGTCGATGACTTGCGAAAGAAGTCCAAATCATGGGAAGAGCATGAGGCAGAGCAGACCGCAGGCTTTGTCACCACGCGATACCAAATGCGCTACCTGCAACCGGCTAACGATCTGACTACTACGATTTAAAACGCACCAACAATAGATCCACAAACCACCGCCGCTGGCGGTTTTTTTTTCGTCCACCAATCCCGCATCCCAACCGATGCGGGATTTTTTTTAGGAAAATTTATGGCACGCCATTTTGGTTCCGGTGTTATGTGGGCTACGCCCCTCCAAGACGCCAACGGCAATTCAATTGCCGTCCCCACGCCGTTTCAGTTCGGCATTCTGCAAGACGTTTCCATCGATGCCAGCTTTGACGAGAAGCTGTTGTACGGTACGGGTTCTTTCCCCGTTGATTCAGGGCGCGGCAAGGGCAAGATTGGTCTCAAAGCCAAGTTTGCCAACATCAATATCTTGCCATTCACTGCCGCCTTTTTTGGTCAGTCTGTCACCTCTGGCTTAATCACATCGGTCAATGACACAACGGGTGTCGTGGCTGCCGCCTCGGTCGTTATCACCCCACCAAACAGCAATACCTTCTTTGCTAACTTGGGCGTTCGTTACGACGGCGTAGGCACGCCGCTGATCCGGGTAGCGTCTGCGCCTGCGTCCGGCCAGTACACCACGACGGGCAACGGCACGTATGTCTTTGCCTCTGCCGATTTTGGCAAAACGGTCTTCATCGATTACCAGCACATGGCGGCGGCATCAGGCCAGTTGCTCAATGTTGCCAACTTGCCGATGGGTCTCAATCCTACGTTTAAAGTGGACTTTTCCATGCAGCGTAACGGCAAAGTGTTGACGTTCAGTTGGCCTAAAGTCGTCTCTAACAAGCTGGCTATGTCCAGCAAACAAGAAGACTTCATTATTCCAGAACTGGATATGTCGGCTCTGGCAGATGACAGCGGTTCTGTGTGGCGTTGGAGTTCAACAGAATGAGTGGCGCTGTTAAGGTGCCTGGCACAACCATTAATTTATGTGGACGTCCCTTCGTACTGGCTGCGCTCAATGTCGCTGCTGTTAAAACTTACCGCGAAGAAGTTAAAGCGGTGTTTTTGGGCGGCATTCCAGACATTGAGTTGGTTGCCAAGATGGCGCATGCCAGCCTGTCGCGTAACTACGACATCACGCTAGAAGAGGTCGAAG
The DNA here is from genome assembly GCF_035018705.1 of Undibacterium sp. RTI2.2. Lineage (NCBI taxonomy): Bacteria > Pseudomonadati > Pseudomonadota > Betaproteobacteria > Burkholderiales > Oxalobacteraceae > Undibacterium > Undibacterium sp. RTI2.2. The sequence goes on from NZ_JASJXN010000004.1 coordinate 128,008, forward strand.
AGTTGATCGATTATGGTAATTACTTCGATGTCTGGGAAATCCTGCTCAATCTCTCTGGCCTCGCAGTCTCAGCGGGAAAGATGGCGGCGCGGTTGAAGGAACAGATGGCGGCTGCTGGCTTACAGAGCTAGTCTGCCACATCGTTGCTTGTACCGGCTGCACGCCACAACAAGCTTGGAATGACTGGGACATCCCCAGCTTCCAAGCCCAAAGCCGCTACTGGCAACAACACCCGCCAGTCCATTTATTAGTTGCAGGTTATCTAGGTTATGAGGGTCCCTCTGAAGAGAGTGAGGGCGAATTAACCTATGACGACCTGATCAATATGTTCCCCCAAGCCACCTGATGCAGGTGGCTTTTTCTTTTTGGATTCCATCATGAGCAACGATAAAACCATCGAATACGCCATCACCGCCGAGGCCGCAGGCTGGACAGCAGCCATGCAAAAGGTGCAGGAATCCAGCAAGGTCGCAGCCAAACAAATTCAAGACAGTTTTAAAGAAGTCCAAAACCAGATGGACAAACTGGCGTCCGCCTTTAAATCCGTCACATCCGTCATCGGTACCATGACCGCGATTATCGCGGGCGGTTCCGCATTCAAAGCAGTGATCAGCGAGTCTGTCGCATGGACAGGTGAAGCTAAAAAGCTCTCAGTACAGCTAGGCGTCACAACAGAGCGGGCAAGCGTCCTGATGGTCGCCATGCGCCATCTGGGTATCGACTCAGAAGTATTGACGATGGCCGCTGGCAAGATGTCCAAGCAGATCGCTACCAATGGTCAAGCGTTTGAGAAGCTAGGCGTCAAGGTCAAAGACAGCGCAGGCCAGTACCGCCCCACGCTCGACATCATGGGTGAGGTCAATGCCAAGCTCAAAGAGATTCAAAACCCGATTGAACAGAACATCGCGGGTACGCAGGTCTATGGTAAGTCGTGGAATGATGTGCGCGCAACCCTCAAGCTCACAACTGAAGAGATCAAAGCAGCCGAACAAAAGACCAAAGACTTAGGCTTAGTCGTTGGCGATGAAGGTGTTGCACAAGCCAAAAAATACAAAGAATCTATCAATGACATGAAGCTGGTCATGACGTCGTTAGAAGTCCAGGCAGGTAATGCTTTGCTGCCCACGTTTGTCAAGTTGGGCGGCTGGCTAAGCGGCGTCGGGCCCGTCGCTGGTAAGGCAACTGGAATGGTGCTGGAGTCGTTGACCAACATCATGCAGACGGTTGGCCAAACCGTCATGGAGCTATGGGAAATCATCCGCTCTGGCTTTAGCAATATTGGCGATCTAATCGCCAGCGTCATGGGCGGCGACGCTCCGGGCGCAATGGAGATTTTTAGTAACGCATGCAAGGTCGTCGAGATTGCGTTTGTCGGATTAAAGGTCAGCATCAATCTGGCTGTGGAAGTCATACAAGGCGTCATCGAGGCGCTGGTGGTACACATCATGCGCATGGCAGCAACGGTCGAACGTGCGTTGCATGGCGACTTCGCTGGCGCCAAAAAAGCATGGGCAGCCGGTACCGCAGAGATTGAGGAAATCGCTGCACGTCATGCTAAGAAAATGGTCGATATCGCCAGTGCTGCCAAAGACAAAATTGATGACATCGCGATGCGTCCGCAAAAGCAAACAGCCGACATCAAAGACAAAACCATCAAAGGCGGACCCACTTACGACTTTGGCGGTGATGACAAAAACGCCAAAGAAAAAACCCGCGTCCATGAGTGGGAGGCCAAGCTAGGGGCAGACAAAGACGGCTACGCTAAAGAACAAGCCATCGCGGGTACAGCGCGTGAGTACGATCACACGATGGAGCGTGATTATTGGAAAAATATTCTCGATACCGTCAAGCTCTCCAAAGAGGAAAAAGCTCAGGTAGAAAAGAAGTACTACGCAGAGACAGCGCTCATCCGCAAAGATGGTTTTGAAGCGGAAATGGCAGGCGAAAAAGCCAGCCTGGAGAACTACAAAAACAACCATCTAGCACGCTTAGACATCGCTCAAAAAATCTATAACGCCAATGTGGCGCGCTATGGCGCAGAGAGTAAAGAAGCCAAAGCCGCCATGGCTGAGATTTATAAAGAGCAACGCGCTTATGCAGAACAGTCACTGGCCACCAGCAAAGTGATCGCAGAAGCCAAGCGCAATGCAGAGTTATCTGGCATTGATGCTGCGGAGCAGGCAGCAGAATTGGCAGTGTCTTTGCATCAATCGACCAATGCCAAACTACTGCAACAGCAGGAGGAATTTGAGGCCAAACGCTATCAGATAAAAATGCAAGCGTTGATCGATCAAGAGCAGATGATGCGTGGATCTGATGAAGACCCCGTGGCACTGGCACAAATCCATTTGCAGATCGAAGCACTAGAGCAAGCGCATCAACAAAAGCTAGGTGCTATTCGTGGCAAGGCGGCGCAAGAGCAAAACAAATACACCACTGAGATGTACGGGAATATCCAGTCGGGCATGCAAAGCGTGATCGCGCAAACGCTGCAAGGCACGCTCACCCTCAAAGGCATGATGCTGGGCGTGTTTCAGGCAGTCACTAATGCCATTATCGACATGCTGGCCAAGCAAGCCGCTGAGTACGGCATGAACTTGATTTTAGAAAGACTGCTAGGTAGTACCAACGCAGTCAGTCAAGTCACGGCTAATGCCGCGGTGGCTGGTTCTGCCGCGTTTGCGTCTACCGCCGCAATCCCGATTATCGGCCCCGGATTGGCGCCTGCAGCAGCTCTGGCCGCCCAGGCTGGCGCAATGTCATTCGCACCCATCGCCGCATCAGCAATGGGCGGTTACGACATTCCAGCCAATCTCAATCCAGTTGTGCAGACGCATGCACGCGAGATGATTTTGCCGTCCAAGCACGCTGATGTGATTCGCAACATGGCAGACAACGGCGGTGGCTCGAGTAGTGCAATGCATTTCAATATCACGGCGATGGATGCCCAAAGCGTCAAGCGCCTGCTGATGAATGAGGGCGGGGCGCTGGTCAGTTCGCTCAAAGCACAAGCGCGCAATTTTAGAGGGATCACTAAATGAGTAATGCAGTCTTTCCGACGCTGGCAGGGCTGGCTTGGGGCAATACAAAAAAGCCCCAGTTCTCTACCCGCATCCAGCGCTCGGTCAATGGTCGTGAGTTGCGCACGTCGCTGATGTCGTCGCCGCTCATGACCTTTACGCTCAAGCATGAGTTTTTACGTGACCGCAATGTCAATGATGATCTGCGCTTGATTCAAGGTTTTTTTATGACTTGCCAAGGGTCGTACGACAGCTTTTTGTACACCGACATTACAGACAGCACAGTGACCAACCAGGTCATCGGATTGGGTGATGGAGCGCGTACGCAGTTCCAGTTGTTACGCGCCTATGGTGGCTTTCTTGATCCGGTCATGAACGTCAATGCAATCACCGATGTCAAGCTCAATGGCACGGCAACGGCATCTTATGGCATCGATACTTTTGGCATGATTACCTTTGTCACGCCACCAGCAGCGGGCGTTTCTGTCACCTGGACTGGCAGCTATTACTACCGTTGCCGTTTTGTGGATGATGGTGCCGAATTTGGCGGATTGATGAACAAGGTCTGGGAGCTGCGCACGATTGCGTTTGTCGGCTCACTCGGGGGCAAAATATGAAGTCCGCTAGCACAGCCTTGGTCAATTATTTAAACACGACGCGCCAGCTACTGATGGCGGATCTGTACACCATCACCTTGGTGGGTGGCTATGTGGTGCGCTACACCGGCGCTGATATTGATCTGGTCTATCAGGGCAACACGTTTAAAAAGTTCAACATCGCTCGCAGTCGCACAAGGTGCAGTGTCGGTGTTGAAGTTGATACGCTCAAGGTCACGGTAGACGCCTTGCCGATTCACTTGCTCAATGGGGCAAGCTGGCTCAATGCAGCGCAGCGCGGCGCGCTCGATGGCGCATCGTTGCAGCTCCAGCGGGTGTTTATGCAGACCTGGGGCGATACGTCTTTGGGTGGCGTATTGCTATTCCAAGGTCGGGTGTCAGATGTGCAAGTGGGTCGTACGCAAGCACAATTGCAAGTCAAGTCCGATCTGGAATTGCTCAACACAAAACTGCCGCGCAACCTGTACCAGTCTGGCTGCTTAAATACCATCTATGACAACGGCTGCGGGATCAACAAAGCATCAGCGGCGGTGTCCGGCATCGTCACAGGTGGCACGCTCACGACCGTGGGCGGCATACGCGTATTGACTGATGCCGCAAGCTCACCAGGTTCCATCACTGTCGGTAACAGCACCGGCGCGTATGACGTGATCGACAACCGCTTGTATGCCAGCGCGACCGGCTGGACGGATGACTACTTCACCCTTGGCACCATTCGTTTTAACAGCGGCGCTAATGCGGGTGTATTGCGGTCTGTGCGGCTGTTTAGCAGCAATGTATTCACCTTACAGATTCCGCTTGTTGGCTTGTGCCAGTCCGGTGATTCATTCACCGCGTGGCCGGGCTGCAATCGCACACTGGATTCCTGCATCGGCAAGTTTAACAATCGGCCTAATTTTAAGGGCTTCCCGTTTATTCCTTCGCCTGAGACAGTTCTATGAGCGATCAGATCAATCCAAAACGTGCGCAAATCGTTGCCGAGGCACAGACATGGTTGGGGACTAAATATCATCACCAAGGCCGCGTCAAGGGTGCTGGTGTGGATTGCGCGATGTTGTTGATTGAGGTTTATCACCGTCTAGGCTTAATCCCCGATATAGATCCGCGCCCTTATCCGCATGACTGGCATTTTCATCGTGACGATGAGCGGTACTTGGGCTGGGTCAAGCAGTATGCCAAGCCGGTCGATGTGCCCATGCCTGGCGATGTGGTGCTGTTCCAGTTTATGCGCTGCGTTAGTCACGGTGCCATCGTCGTGCAGTGGCCGCAGGTCATCCATTCGTACGTGACTGAAGGTGTCGTTTTAGCAGACGCATCATCCGGCGTGCTGGGCAAGCGGGTGCGTGGTTTTTATTCGTTAATTGATGAAGGTACTTTATGAGCGGACTAATCGGCGGGGGTGGCAATGCAGTCAATTCCACGTCACCCATTATCAGCTCCATGCGCTTGCAAACGTCCACGCGTGGCAAGCCTATCCCGCTGGTCTATGGCAAGACGCGTATCGCCCCTAACCTCATGTACTACACCGACTTTAAAGCCACTGGCCACACCACCAGCACATCCACTGGCGGCGGCAAAGGTGGCGGCGGTGGTGGGTCATCGACCAACACAACCTACACCTACAGCGCCACCATCTTGCTGGGGTTGTGCGAGGGGACGATTAATTACATCCCCCGCATCTGGCGCGGCAAGTCGATATTTCGGGGCAACTATGCCGACTCGCAAGATGTCGGCGTGGACTCAGAGGCACATCTGGTTGGCGCAGATGGCACCGTCACTTTAAACAACAACACCACGACCCCTGTCACACGCGTGCAGATTGAGCAGTCGTGGTCATAAATTTGGCACTAATGGGAGCAAGCATATGGGTAGCGGTCGCATCACGTTAGGACCAGGTGATTACACCCAGAGCGGCAACGTCATCACGCTGCTAGACAGCAGCTTAGTGGGTGAGCAAGTCTGGGTGTCGTACAAATACAAAGTTGGCGCAAGATCAAGCGACGCACTGGGGCAAATCGGTTTAAGCCTGTTCAATGGCAGTTATCAGCAAGTACCTTTCGGAAGCGTGCAGACCACGCACCCGACCGAGGCACTGGGCTATCGCGGTACCGCTTATGTCGCGGGTGCTGCTTACGATCTCGGCGACAATGCAGAGCTGCTGAATCACGCGTTTGAGATCGATACACAATCGGGATTTTCTAGCGAGATACGGGACGCCTGCCCCAAAGATATTCTGATCGACTTTTTAACCAACCCGCATTATGGCGCTGGGTTCCCCGCTGACAAGTTTGGCGATCTGGATATGTATCACCGGTATTGCGTGTCGAACTATTTATTTTTCAGCCCGGCCTATTTAGAGCAGGCGCCAGCGCATGAGATGTTGACGCGTCTCATGACGCTCACCAATTCCGGCATAGTGTATTCAGAAGGACAGTTAAAAATCATCCCTTATGGCGACGTACCTGCCGCCGCGAATGGTTTGACGTATACGCCGAATCTCACGCCGATTTACGATCTGACCGACGACGATTTTTTAGCCGACGGTACTGATCCAATCACCGTCACTCGGACGACCAATGCCGATGCGTTTAACCAAGTCCAGATCAAGTTTTACAACCGGGACAACAGCTACAACGACGAAGTCATGCCAGCGCAAGATCAGGCCAACATCGAGTTATATGGATTGCGTGCCAGTGACGTGATGGACGCGTATGAGATTTGCGATGCAGGCGTTGCCAGACAAGTAGCACAGCTACTTTTGCAGCGATCGCTTTACATCCGCAACACGTACGAATTTAAATTGGGCTGGAGCAAATGCCTGTTAGAGCCGATGGATTTAGTCACCTTGACTGATCCCGGCTTAGGCTTAATTAAAACGCCAGTCCGCATTATCAGCATTGAAGAGGATGAGGTTGGTGAGTTAAGTGTGGTGGCAGAAGAATTTCCAAACAACGTGTGCAACGCCGCACGTTACCAAGTCCAGCGGGCGGCTGGGTATCAGACCAATTTCAACATCGCACCTGGTCACGTCGTACCGCCAATTATTTTTGAACCACCAGCCGAACTCACTGGTGGCAAACTGCAACTATGGTGCGCGGTCACTGGGCAGTCCACGATGTGGGGCGGTTGCACGATCTGGGTATCGTTAGATGGCAATACGTATAAGCGCTTTGGTGTAGTTGAATCCGGCGCGCGCTATGGCTATTTAACATCGGCATTAAACACAACCGACGGATCTACATTTAATTTAAATCTGGTCGGTAACGGCGGACATTTATTGTCCGGTACCTCTGACGAAGCCAAGGTCGGTGCAACAGCATGTCTGGTCGGTGATGAGTACCTTGGCTATACCAACTCAACGCTGGTAGACGCCAACAGCTATAAGCTGGATGGCTTGCAGCGTGCAATGTATTCGTCCACCAAAAAAGTACACATGCCGACAGAACGGTTTGTCAGGCTAGACGGTGCGATATTTAAGAGTGAGGATTTGCCAGACAGTTACATCGGCAAGCAATTGCACTTTAAATTTACATCGCACAATGTGTATGGATCTGGCTATGAGGGCTTGGCAGATGTGGCAGCTTATACCCCACCTGCAGGTGTCAGTGGCACGGCGGCGGTAGATGGTAATTACTACGCCAATTCAAGCACTGCAGCGGATGCATCAAGCAGCTTGACGTACTACGCACGGTCGAATGATAGTGTGATGTCAGTTGCGGATTCGCAATACACTGCGCACTCCAATATCGTTGCCAGTGCATCGTCCGGCATCAATTATTACGCTACCAGCAATCCGTGGGTGGGTAGCAATGTCGATGTGCCGTATTACTCGCGGTCAGATGTATTTGTGGGCACGGCGGTGGATGTACCGTATTACGCCAATGCCAGTCAGTTGGCGCAATCTGCAGTCAATGTGGCGTACTACGCTAACGGCCAAGTCATACCCGGCACATCAGCCAGCACGCCGTATTACTCCAGCACCGGCGCGTTGCAATCCGCTGGCAGCAACGTGCTGTATTACGCCAATGGCGCGTCGATCACCACGCCTGCAGGCAATGTCACGTACTACGCCAACGGCACTACGTCAGCGCAAAATACTAGCGGTGTGGCGTATTACGCTAATGGCGTCCTGGTGTCCGGTACCGCGATTGATGTGCCGTACTACAGCAATACCAATCCGTGGTTTCAGTCATCAGTCAATGTGCCTTATTACAGCAATGGTGTCTTGGTCAACGGCTCTACTTCCGGTGCTGCGTATTATTCAAATGGCGTTCTGGTTAGCGGCAGTAATTCTGGCGCTGCGTATTACAGCAATGGGGTGTTGATCAATGGATCAAATTCGAATACACCGTATTATTCCAACGGTGTATTAGTGAATGGGAACGGATCAAACATACCCTATTACAGCAATGGCGTTTTGATCAATGGATCGTCGTCGAATACACCTTATTATTCGAATGGCGTTCTGGTCAACGGCACTGGATCAAATACGCCTTACTACAGCAATGGCGTGCTGGTCAACGGGTCATCATCAAGCACGCCGTATTATTCAAACGGCGTGCTGGTGAATGGCGGTGCAGCGGGATCGTCGTACTACGCAAACGGGGTGCTGGTTAATACCAATGCCAGCAATTCTAGCTACTACGCCAGCTCAACGGCGCAGTCAGAGACATCGGCTGGGTCGCTGTATTACGTCAACAGTGATGGTGGCGCAGCGGCCTATGCGGCGGGTTCTTACTACGCACACTCTGACGCTGCTAAAGAGTCACTAGGCGACGTGCCGTCATACTCGTATGTCGTCAAAGGACCAGCGACAACGACCGCCCCGCAAGGCAGTGTCACAGCAGCGGGTGCGCTGGCGATGACCTTTACTTTGACGGACACTGGCGCTGTTATTTTGACGGTCAATTCACCGCCGGATGCATCGATTAAAAATTATGAAATGCGGGATTATTCAGCGGCGACTTTCCCAGAGTCGGCGCTGGTCGCGGTATCTGACGCGCAGAATAATTTTTATCTGAACTTTGCCAATTTGCTCGGCAAGACCTTCCGCGTACATGGTGTGTATGTGGCGGGTGGGTATGCCGTCAAAGAAGCGACGATCTCGTTTTCATCCGGAGGCTTGGCGGCGATTGGCTCAGTCAATTGGAGTATCGAAGAGCCAAACATGAAGTTAGTCTGGCCAGCGGTACCGGATGCAGATCAGTACGCGGTCTACATCGAAGAGGGCGGCGTGACCCGCTTCTATCATCAGACAGCGACAGAGCTACGCATACCGATTCCTAAGTACGCGTTGAATGTGCGGATCATCGCAGTCGCTGTTGATGGGCGCGTCTCTGCGCCATTTGATAAGTCGATTGGCATCACTGGTCTATACAAGCTAAATGAGATCGTCAACGTGCCAATTAGCGTCGGCACAGGCAACTTCTCTGGCCTTGGCCACATCGGTACAACGGCGGTAGAGCGGCCAGATTTGCTGGGACCATCACAAATGGTATTCCCGATTGCGGACAGCGATTCTGCATCGCTTTATGCGTTCGGTTACAACCTGGACACCACGCTAGGCACAGTGCTCGATACCGTGCCTGGCGCATGGTTCCGCGATGGATTCTGGCGCGTAAAAAACGGGTACTACGAGTCACCACCGTATGACCTGGGCGTGTTTTTAACCGGCACGATTAAAGCGTCACTGACAAAGATAGTCGAGTTTCACGGTGATGCGGGTACTAGCTTCCAAGGCGTTCTTGGTGATTATCTGGCCGAGTACACAGGCTTGCAAATGGAAGATCCACAAGCGTTTTTATCAGCCAAGCTATACATCACATCCGACCCGCCACAAGCAGCTAATTGGGCGGAAGTGATCGAAGGCCAACCCACTGCCGGGCGCTACATCAAGCTAGTCATAGAAGCCCTGAGCGTGGGGCCATTAACGCGGGTGCGCGTCACGTCAGGCGCGATCACCTTAGATGTGCCTGACCTCACTCAAACAGGCAGCGCCAGCATGACCAGCGCCACGATGTTTGTTGGTTTGTCTAAATTTAATGTGGTCAGCACCGTACTGGCAACACCCAGTTTATCGGCGCGTATGTGGGTCACCAACGTGACTAAAAGCGGCTTTACGCTCAACACCGATTCGTCCACGTTTCCACTGGTGGCTAATTATTTTGTGAAAGGATATTAAATGGCTTTTGATCCAACCAAGCCCGCAAAAGCGCAAACCTACGGTGATGCGCTTTTGAGTACGCAAACCAATCTGGGCGCGCTTAACGATGCACAAAACGCGCACATGGCGGATGAGCTGGCACATAACTTAACGCCACTCAGGCAATCGCGCACGGACTTTATTGCCCATGCGGTAGACACCGAGGCGCACGGCCTGACAACACAAAAAGCACGTATCACTGCGCTGGAGTCAGAGACGATTGCATCAAGGGGCAGTATGCCTTCTGTGGCATCGCGCCTCAGTGTTGGCTTGCTGGCATCTGGTGCGGTGCGGCTAGCGAGTATTGCAAATAAGTGGATTACGCCTGGCGATGTTCCAGCCTTCGTCAACACCACCACGTTCACCGTGACGGGTGATCGTCGTGGCGTGTTTATCGCTGGTGCTAATCTGCGATTTACGGTCGCTGGCCAGCTGGTGTACGCACCCGTCACGTCAAGCAGCTTCGCCTCTGGCGTGACGACGGTGTTGCTTGATCCGGCTTATCCCGTCCTGACCAGCGGACTCAGTGGCACGTTAGACCTAGCACTGATCGCTTTTGATAACAACATCGCCAGCGCACTGGCAACCACCAATGCCAGCCTCACACTACTGACCACCCAGATGAATAATCTGATGGTAGAGCAGATCGAGGATTGGTTACCCGGCAAGCCAGCGGCATCCGCAGTGATTAAACGGTTTATCTCTGCCAGACCGTTCTCAATACCGATCAGTGCGGCGGGTAGCCAGTGCAAAGCAGTCACCGCCGCCACTGCCAGCACTACGTTCAGCATGGCAAAAAACGGCGTGACGTTTGGCACCATCGTGTTTGCGGCGGCGGGTACCGTTGCCAGTTTTACCGTGGCGGCATCCACCACGTTTGCAGCTGGTGACATGCTGGCCATTACAGGGCCAGCAACGCAAGATGCGACGCTCGCCGATATCGTTTTCTTCATTAAGGGGATTCTGCAATGACAGAGCCAGAACTGATTACCGCGCTGACCAATGCCAGCGTGGACGCCCGCGCATCGCTGGCATTTTTGGCGCAATACGCGGGGGCAAACACCGATGTCACTTTGACGCTAAGCAACGGCTGGACATTTACCATCCCCGGCATACAAAAGCAGCGGGCGCAAACGACCACGGATTTTGCCGCGCAAAAGCTCGCCTTCACGCAGGACTTCGGCGGCGCGATCTCTGCACAAACGATCACGCGCAATGCGTTCGGCATCATCCAGACCGTACGCACCACCTTCGCCAGTGGCTATCAATTACAGCATGACTATGCGCGTAACACGGCTGGACAGATTGCGACCATCACAGTCAATATTTACGATGCGCTTAACAACGTCTTGGCAACCGTTGTAAAAAATATCGTCCGTACTAATGGTCTGGTGACCAATATCAACTAAGGATTTGATCATGTTAGAAGCGGTTATTTTAGATTTACTCGAGCAGCAAAATGCCAGCGTGGTACCCACGATACGCTCGATTAAAAACACATGGAATGCGCAGGGCGATGGATCGGTGGTGGGTACGACTGCAGAGTTTATTAAGAACTATATGAATCTTAATTCGACATCGTATTCAGTGCCAATTGTCACAACTCGCTCTGGAGGCGGTGGCGGACGGCATCCTCAATGGACTGTCACTGCTGCACGTTGGTTTTTACAGCTGCCTAGCTCTGGAAGTGGGTTGTTATCGATGTCGTTTGATCCGGTGACCGAGACGTTTTCAACTGAGGATTCAGTGCGCGGCTTGGATATGATTCAAGAAGACAATTCTGGTGTGATTTGGGCGATCAGTAACAAGTCAGGCTATTACGGGCTTTGGAAGCGCACAGGTGTTGGCGCATGGACGAATGTGCTTTCAGATTCTGCATCTGGCGCGTACATGATGAAGTGGACAAACGGTAGTTTGTATTATCGTAGCCAAGCAGGTAACTGGTACATTTTATCGAGTGGTGCAGCGACTCTGACCACTGACCCTGGCACAGCCTATTCGGCTTGGTATCAGTACAGTACTAGCACACCTTTTGGTCACTACCGTGGCTTCCATGTTGACCTTACCAACGGCGTTGGTAGTCTTCCGATTGACGATATTGCAGCGACAACTTACTCAGAATCCACGGACGCATTTTATATTTGGAAGTGGCCTGACAAAATCCGTTTGATGAAAAAGCCCAAGATTTTGTTTGATGCAAAAGCGATGGTGCCAACGGGTAAATACATTATGTACTACCCCGTCGTCAACAGTAATTACACCTTGGCGATCTTGTGCAACGACGTGTCGGCATCGACCGGATCGTATCTGGAATGTACAGCGGTTATCCAAAACTGGAACGCAGGCACAGAACAGTATCTGGGTAAATGGCAAGTCGCCATGCCGTCGGCCATTTGGGCTGCAACCAGTGTCGCCGTGCCGTTTTGTCCGGTAATGGCAATCCAAACGGCGGGCATCATCAAGCTGTATCACTTCGGCCAAACGCCTGTTGGCGCCACCCAGTTTGGCTTTATCCGTCAGGACATCGACGCCCGTATATTCATCTAAGGATCATCATGACGATAACTAACAGAAACGGCGTGATCATCGTTGATCTGCCGGACTTCCAGCTACATCAAGAGGGCAACCCACAAACAGGCTTGCCCTTCACGTCTGAAGCGGATGCGCAAGCATGGTTAGACGGCGTGCTGCCAAAGCTGCAGGCGGACTTGGCCAAGCAGCTGACCACCGCGCCGGTGATTGATCTGGCAGCTGTCCAGCAGCTGCGTTTTGATCGCCTCATGGCAATCAACGCGCAATGCGAGGCGGCGATTGAGCAAGTCAAAATGACGTACCCGATCACCGAGCGCGAGACATGGGACATTCAAATCGCAGAGTCTCACGCGTACCAGGCTGATCCGGCAAACGCCATCACCCCATTCCTGACCGCGCTGGGCGATACGCGCAGCGAGACAGTGGCTTCGCTAGCGGTCAAGGTGCTGGCCAATGAATCAGCGTTAAAACAATTCAGCGCGCGCAATATCGGCAAGCGTCATTTATGCGAACGGGCATTGAAAACGATTGCCGATACCGACCCGGATGCACCCGAGAAAATTGCCGCCGTAGCGTGGTCTGAATAAGCCGGTGTTTGATCAAAAAAACACTCACATCACAACCCGCTTCGGCGGGTTTTTTATTTAAAGGAAGCCAATGCCCATCGACAGAGAAGCAGAGAAAGAGGCAATAAAAGAAGCGCTGCAAGAGTGGCTAGATAAGCAGTTCGCCATCTTCGGCAAATGGACGATTGCAGGCTTAGTTGCGCTTGCTTTCGCGGGACTGGTGTACATCGCATTGATAGGGCAGGGGTGGCATAAATGACTAATTTTGAAGTGAGTATTAACCGGCTGCTAAAAAGTGAGGGCGGCTACACAAGCAACCCAAACGATCCGGGCGGCGAGACCAACTGGGGAATCTCAAAGCGAAGTTATCCCAATTTAAATATCAAGGACTTGACGCGCGACCAGGCAGTCGCGTTGTACAAGCGTGATTTTTGGGATCGCTTAAAACTAGAAAATCTGCCTTTGGGTGTCGCTTACCAGATCCTAGATTTTGCGGTCAACAGCGGCGCAGGCGTGGCAATCCGTACGCTGCAAAAAGCGATTGGCGTAGCGGACGATGGAGTGATTGGCGATCACACGATGGCTGCATTCAAGGCTATCGAGCCACATGACTTGATCATGCGATTCACTGCCGAGCGCATGATCTTTATGACTAATTGCGCAGGCTGGCCAACATTTAGCAAGGGCTGGATGCGTCGCCTGGCAGCTAACTTAAAAATAGGAGCTGATGATGTTTGACAAACTCGGCGCGTTTATCAATCTGTTTCGCAAAGGTAGCGAGGTCGCTAATGTCGAAGCTTGGAAAACTGGCCAGATCACTGGCACGGTCGTGGGTGCGCTCATCATCGCTATCGTCAACGTCGCTGCATCGCTGGGGCATTCATTGCCGATCGATGTCGATACTGCCAACCTTATTGGTGGTGGCATTGTTGCCGCTGCTAACGTCGTGCTTACGGCTACCACTTCTACGCGAGCCGGACTACTGCCAGCAAAGCCCGCAGATCCAGCTCCAGTCGAAGATCATTCAAGCCCAGCGCCAGTGCCAGCAGTGGCAGCAACAAAACAACCAGCCGCTGTGCAGCCTGTCCGGCACGCCCGCAACGGCGACCCGCTCGATGGGCTTGACACAACCTACATCGGTTGACGTTGTAAAAAATTATGCGCAGTCAATCGACGGCGTGCAATTGCAGTACAAGTGCAAGACGTTTTAAAGCAGTACCCAAAGAGCAGTACAACCTACCCGCGCCCAAGAGGCGTTTTTTTTCGTCCATTTTTAGGAGCATCACATGCAACAACTATTAATTCTTCTGCAAGCCATCCACTTGATCATGCCGCTGATCCTCGACGCATTCAAGATCGCAGAAACCGCCTTCCCTGAGTCCGGTACCGGGCAAGCCAAGCTAGAAGCCGCCCGCGTGTTTATCTCAGAGAACTTTAATAAGATCGAAGGGGTGACATTGAATTTGGAACAGTTATGGCCGCAAGTCCAGACTGTGCTGAATGCTATTGCCGCTGGCAAGAAATTGCTGAAAGCTTAAGCAAAGTAAAAATATCCGGTTAACTAAGAAAATTATTTTAGTTAACTGGATTTTTAGAATATTCGCTCAGATTCGCAACTAAAGCAGCGCAAGCCAAGCCGGTGCGCTTGTCAATCGAAACGGGCTTTCCAGTTGTGCGCGACATACCATTGATCCAGTCTTTATATGCTGACAAGCCAACACCAAGCGTTTCTGCCGCCTGGGCTTGTGTGTAGCCCATTTGGGATTGCCAACCGCGAAGATCATCAATAGTCATGATGCGACCCACTCAGCAGCTTCACGCGCAAGCCGCATAGAACGAGCAAGCAAGTCATGTTGAGGAACGCCCCGCGCAAACTCAAATGCTTGCCAAGCTTCAAAGGTATCATCGCAAGTCACCCAGCCGAGATCATCATCAAACTCAAACGCAAGGCCAGAATCATGCACACGTCGATTACCTATTTGATGCCAGGCATGGTGCCAGTTATAGTGCTTGTTGGTCATGCTGTCCAGCCTGTTACAGATTTGAATAATTCCAACGTCAGATCGCCGCTCTTGCCAGCCCAGACGGGCGTCTCAGACTGCTGGGTGATGTGGGTTGTTTTATTACTCTTCGTAGCTTGATATCCGGCGCCCTTCGCAAGGGCAACTTGATCATCTATTCCATGAAATCCAACAGCGACCCAGCCAGTAATGTGGGCGCGGCCAGCTTGATTGACGATGACGTTTTGATTGCGGTCAATAACGATACTCATGAGATTCCCCAAGTAAGCCCGCCGAAGCGGGCGGGTTGATTATTTCGATACCGAATTCAGGACGGCTTCCAAGTCTGCCCAAGATTCAAATATCCAAGCCTTGTTTTCACCGTCGAATTTAGCGCCAGCCGCTTTCAAGGCATCTTTGATAGGGAAGGTATTGCCGATCAAGCCAGGGCGACCATAACCAGAAGCGCCTTTGAGTGCTTCGCCAGCTTTGCAGCCGATGGACGCAGCCAATGTGTTGATGGATTCTTTACCTGAGATATTTGCTACGAACATTTTGATTCTCCTCGGAGAGCCATCTACCGGATGGTGTCGTTCTTCAGCGATGCGCTGTCGATATATGAATAATAGTTCAAATTGAACTAATGCGCAAATACTATTCGAATTATTTTTATTTATTCATTTGAGCGAATCTGAAAATAAAAAAACCTGCATAATGTACTGATTATTTATACAGTATCTTACGCATGAATATCTATTTAATAAGAATGCGACACAACGGGGTCGAAGTGCCTAAAAAATCGTTGTTTGATCGCTACACGGGCATCAGCAAGGGCGAGTTGGCAATCTTTGACAAAATGGATCAATCATTGCGCCGGACGGTGCGCATCGCAGAATTGTCAAACACGAACTTGGCTCATAAAAAATCCATTTTTCTGTTTGAGCCGCACATCGTCTGGATGCAAGAAAAAAGATTTGTCTTAGCTGGCTTTGAGCGAGTGCAGGGCGCTGACCGTGTTGTTGATTACGCACAGTCTTGGCTTTGTATGACTGAGTTGCCGCCAACGCCTGAGCAGCGTCGATAAGATACTAATGGTTCCTATATTCACCACAAGGTTCAATTCCCGTTATAATTTCACAACGGGAAAAAGTGGGTTTTATTAATTTATTTTATGGTTCCCCAAAATTTACCCGGGGCGTTGATAAGTTCATGTTTATAAACATGTTTCTTTTCCGGCCTCGGGCACCAATTGTACGTTTCAGGTAGTACCAGCAAGAACATAAAACCGCATCGCTCACTATGAGAATGCGATTTTTTTGTTTCAGGACGTGCCAGCAGATTCCTTGACAGCCCACGTTTTTGACGGTATCAGTGACGGTATACCGGAAAAAATCCGATACCGTAAAAACCGTATACCGTCAAAACTGCCAGATTTTGGCGGTATTCGATCAATCCTCATAGGGAGATCGTCCATCATGCCTAAGCTCATTACCCCTTTGACTGACCCAGCCCTGAGAAATGCCAAGGCTAAAGATAAGCCGTATAAATTGTCTGATGGCGGCGGTTTATATTTGCTGGTCAAACAAGATGCTAAGTATTGGCGTATGGATTACCGCTTTAATGACAAGCGCCTTACCTTGGCGTTTGGTAAATACCCTGACGTGTCGCTATCTGCGGCCAGAGCTAAGCGTACCGATGCCATAGCGTCAATTATGGCTGGTATAGACCCCAGCGAATCACGCAGGGCGGCAAAAGTTGAAAAAACGGAGCAAAAGGAAGCCGACAAGCGAGAATCAGACGGATTGCCTATTGTTGGCTCGTTTGAAGAGATCGCTTTGATTTGGGTTGATGAGGCGTTTAAAGAATCCTCTAAAAGTCACAAGATGCGGGCAATGGCTTATCTAAAAAATGATTTGTTCCCTTATTTGGGCAGATTGCCTATGGCTGATATTGAGCCACCTGATTTATTGAAATGTTTGCGCCGTATAGAAGATAGAAAAAATAAGCAAGGTAACCCCGTGACTGAAACCGCTAATCGAGTGCGTGAACTGATGGGGCAGCTATGGCGCTTTGCTATTGGTAGAGAGGGTTCCTTGGTCAAGCGTGATATCGCAGCTGATTTAAGAGGGCAGTTGAAAGCCCATAAATCAAAGAACTTTTCTCACATTACAGACCCTATCGTGCTAGGACAGCTTTTGCGCGATGTAGAGGGCTATGGTGGCGCTCCGGTGACTGTGGCTGCATTGCGATTGCTGCCCTTGCTGTTCACGCGACCTGGTGAACTTAGAATGGCACGCTGGCAGGACATTAACCTTGATGCATGTGAGTGGCGCTACCATGTCGGCAAGACTGATATAGATCATATAGTCCCGCTTGCCTCACAAGTCGTCGCACAGTTACGTGCTTTGCAGCCGCTTACTGGTATGGGTGAGTACGTATTTGGTGTGAGGGCAGGACAGCGCCCCTTATCTGAGATCACAATCAACCAAGCCCTTAAGACACTAGGGTATGGCAGTGACATCATTCACCCGCATGGGTTTAGGCATACAGCGGCGACCATGTTGGCAGAGCAAGGCTGGGACACAAATATGATAGAGAAGCAGCTAGCCCACAAGTTAAACGGTGTGAAGGGCGTATACCAGAAAGCACTGTATTTAAAAGACCGGCGTAAGATGATGCAGGCATGGGCAGACTATGTTGACCAGATCAAGAAGGGGGCGATTATCATCCCGATACGCACCGCTTAGCCAATACCAGTAAGCCAATACCAGCCGCCTGACCAGCGGCTTTTTTATGGCTGTGCGTAAAATCTCTAGGTTCCTTTTTGATGCTTAGGACTGCGGGCGCGTAGAGCCCGAGTTTTGCCCAGATGTTTTTTAGCAGCCTACTTCCTTCCTTTGATCGGCAACTCAGCTTGGTCGCTCTAGTAATTTCCAAGGTACTTTCTCAGCACATTGCACTGCGGGCGCGTAGAGCCCGGATTCTCGCTAGTGAGCTAACTTGGCAGGGGGCTATAAAACTATCCTAAGAGGGCAAAGCAGATGATGGCGACAGCAATGCATAAAATAAAAATCCTAGCCGACACAAAAAGCAGGTGTTACGGTGTTACAGACAAGGTAACAGGCTGGAGAGTAAGGCTAGGCTTAGTTCTTGCTGTAACACTTTATATATAAATAGGTGTTACAAAGGTGTTACGGTAGTGTTACAGCTAGATATTCTTAGGCGTTTCCTCTGCCCTTGCAAAGCAAAGCCGGTGGCACGTTGTACCTTTCTTAGGTTTGTAGTTGGTGGCTTGATGCTGGACTTGCTGGAACTGTTTGAAACCAAGCGCGAGCGGGTTTTCTGGTGCACCACACCCAGCGGCGCATTGATTAAATCCGTCTATGACGTATAATCAAGCAATGCATACAATATCTGAAACAGAAATTTTCCAACGTTATGCAGATCAAGTATGGTCTGAAGCTGAGCGCATGGAATTTATTAACTGGATTGCGGTTAACCCATTGGCTGGCGATGTCATACCAAATTCTGACGGCTGCCGAAAGGTTAGATGGAGCCGCGCCGGTATGGGAAAGCGTGGTGGTGTACGGGTAATTTATTTTAATAGTAACGATGCACATATCTGGTTATTAATCGTTTATGCGAAAGCAAAATTTGATAATCTGCCAGCGCATTTTTTAGCCAATTTAAAGAGTGAGGTAACAAATGGATAAGGAAACGGAGCAATTCCAAAATGATCTTCTGGAGTCGGTAAGGCAAATGAAGAAGGGAAAAGCGGCAAGAGTTACACAAGTAACCCTATCGCCAACGTCTGAGGCTCGCGCCAAGGTGGGCATGTCGCAAAGTGCATTTGCCAAACTGCTAGGCGTATCTGTGCGCACCTTACAGGAATGGGAACAAGGCAGGCGCAAACCCTCAGGGGCGGCGCAAACCTTGCTGACTATCGCACAGCGCCACCCAGAATATTTGCAAGAATTAGCCGCTGGCTAATTAGACATGCTCACTACAGACACCCGCGCCAGCGTTTGGGATGCTATAGCAGACACACCAGAGCAAGCCGCTAATATGCGCACCAGATCAGAACTGATGCAGCAGATAGCCGCTATCGTCAAAGACAAAGCATGGACGCAGACAGAGGCAGCCAAGCAGTGCGGTGTGACCCAGCCGCGTATAAATGACCTTTTACGTGTGCGCGTGTCTCGCTTCTCACTTGATGCACTAGTCAACATTGCAACCGCTATTGGGCGGCGTGTGCATGTTGAACTGGAGCGAATAAATCATGGATAAGGAAACGGCGCTATGCCAAAGAAAATTAAACCACGGCAATTGATACCATTGCCAGCAGATGAAGAAACTCCTGAATGGGATCTGAATAAACATTTTTGGATAGAGGATATTTTGACACTGAAAAATCGGACATCCCTGATTAATTCGCTAAATGGTTTTTGGCCGAAAAAATTTAGCGACGTTGAGAAAAATGCATTTTTGGATTCTGCAAATAAGGGCTTAAATTGGTGGAAGCATAGTAAAAAAGCCACTTTTCAACGTGCAACACCAGCACAGCAGCGCAAAGACCTTGCCGCTATTGCTGATACTGTAACCAAGCTAAAGCAACAACTAAAATCCTTGGAAGGTGAGGCAGTTCAACAAGCTGATTTTGCTTTTATGAATGCTAAATATTTGACGAATCCACCATTTGAATTGCTGCGAAAACAGGAATACGGGCTTCATGTAGGTTCACTATTTTTCAACACATGGATTCAACTTAGTGACTTAGAAAAAGTTCTGATATCAGCCGCAAATCGCATCCATGTAGACGTTGGCTATCGACCAGAGAACTATGCAAATGACGTCATCGTTAATGAGCTAGCACTTTACTGGAGAAGAAAAAAAGGGAAATTTCCACCACGAACTAAAACCGGATGGTTTGCAAAATTCGTTGAAGAGCTAGGAGAAACCATCAATCTTAATTTGTCGATTGACATGGCTGAGCGCTGCATCGAAGCCATGGAAAAAGTAGACAAAACCATCAGAGATGAGGCAGCCGAATTTAAAAAGACGGGTTAACCGGTCAATTTGTTTTAGTAAACCGGATTTATTAATCCCGTAAGAAAGACCACCATTCGCCTTGTTGTAGTGCCACTCCGTCGCTACCAAACCCAACAAGGGCGAATATGCAAAATCAATCCAGTCTCTCCTCAAAACTACTACGCCTTCCTAGCGTGCTAGATCGTGTTGCCTGTTCCAAAACTGAGCTGTACCGAAAGATGAAATCAGGTGAATTTCCTGCCTCTGTTCGTCTTGGTTCTAAGTCTGTGGCTTGGCTGGAATCAGACATCGATGCTTACATTCAAAAGCTGACACAAGGGGCGGCAAAATGAACAACATCCTATCTAACGCCAGCAACATCATTGCTGTTACTAACGCGCATCTGCAAACCCATTCTAAGGTGTGTGTCGAAGAGAACATTGATACCACTACCTTGTTTGAGCACGCATCAAAACTGTATGCGCAATTGTTGGTTGATACCTTTGCAATCGGTCAACCCGTACCTGATTCTGGTATTGCTTTTACCTACCAAGGGCGCCTGTTTTTTTACAAGCTGCAAGGTCAAAAAATGATGGTAATTGATGAGCTGGGATATTTGATAATCGAAGGAGCTACAAAATGAAACAACCTACAAGCCGCCAAATTATTTCCACTTTTCAAGGCTTCTTTGTGCTGTCAATAAAAACAACAGCGGAGAGTGATTACCCAGTTGACGCTTACCGTGAGCCTGTCATTGGCTGGCAAATTGATGATGATTCAATCCATCCGATACCGCTTACTCCGAGCGGTGAAGATTTTCAGAGTTTAGATATTTTGTACCCCGATGGAACTGTGATGAACCCGTTTGACTGTCCGTATGAAAATTTTGATAGTTGGCTCAAGGCACAACAAGACAACTTTAACAGGAGACATGGGGTGTCAAAATGAATAGCCACCTTGCAATCCAGCCAAACAAGGTTTATTCTTCACTTGTCGCAAAGAAAAATGCGACCGAGTTTGACAGCTTGAATTACCTACAGCGCACGAACGGCGCAATGCCGTTTTTTTACGTGTGTCTACCTTTGTTGCGCCTTCTATGGTCGGCAATGGTGGGGAGCCTTCGGGCTGCCGGATGCTGTAGGTTCCGGTCTGTCAACCCTGCTATTTGCCGCCCACCCCGTTTGACAGCGGGGCGCGGATTAACCGCTACCTACGGAGGCCATCATGCCTAGCAACGCCACACCCAAAGCACCCAAAACAGCCTCAACCGATTTTAAACAGCTAGCCTTAGACCGCAGCTATGATGCCCTGTGTATGGCTGAGTTTGGACAATCTGCCGTCGGTGACCTCATGGCGATATTAAATGCCATTACCAAGTTAGGGCAGTCTGAATTAGCCTCTGGCAGTGATGTCATATCCCGACTTGCCAAAGTGGGTGCACAGTTGGCTGATACGCATTATCAAACCCTAGATGATACGGTGGTCGAGATGCGTAAAAAAGTGACTGCCATCGAGGAGTTACGTCATGCATAAATCAACTGACACAGCCTTCCTACAACAAGCGACATTACCTAATTTGTCCGGTGTGCATTTACCACCTATGGCATTGGCAATTGATGCCCGCTATCAGTTTGCAGTGGACTGTGGCGCTTATGCTGCGATGATCTTTTTTGAAGAGCATCCAGACATTGCTTTGCATACCCACTTGCCCGCTTCTCTGGCATGTTTTCAGGAGAACTTGCGCCACCGTGTTGCTGGTTTGGAAGTGGCTATTCATGGCAGAGATCAGCCTGTTGTAGATGCGTTTGTAGCGGGCTATCTGGGGCGCATACAGCAAGAATTGCGCACCATGCAACCAGCACCGCAAAGCGCCCGTCACGACGACGAACCCGCCTACCACTAACAGGACATTCATCATGCAAATTAAAGCTGCTATAGGCAGTAAGGGCTTTCTATTGCCTAACATATTGAGAGGTCAATCATGAATGGAGCATTTCAAGAGCGCCCCAGCCGCGACACGATACAAGCCGCGCTCAGTTTTATCCCGCCGGATGATCGTGAGGTGTGGCTTAAAATCGGCATGGCACTCAAGGCAGAGCTTGGGGACGATGGCTTTGACTTGTTTGACACATGGAGCCAGCGGGGAGAAAGCTACGCACTAGATGCCGTTCAACAAGTCTGGAAAGGCTTTAAGGCAGGCGGCAAGATCGGTATAGGGACGTTGTTGTATGAGGCCAAGCAACGCGGCTTTAATCTCAAAGATCATAAGCCTGCACCACCTGTTTCAGCAGAAGAGGCAGAGCGCCTGCAACGTGAACGGCAACAGCGTAACGACGACGAACAGGCAGAGGCAGAGCGCCTGCAAACCCTTGCAGCAGAGAGTGCCGCCAGCGCGTGGAGCAAGGCAGTAACAAACGGTGAATCGCCCTATCTGACCAACAAGAAAATAGCTGCCCACGGCATCGGGTTTGCCAAGGCGGTAGCTGGTCACACGGTGCTAATTCCAGTACGCGACCAACACGGCAAGCTGTGGAACCTGCAACGCATCTTTGCTAACGGTGACAAACGCTTTTACAAGGGCGGCAAAGTGACTGGCTGCTTTCATACCATTGGCGACGTGGCGGCGTCTGAATGGCTGTTAGTGGCAGAGGGCTACGCGACAGCCGCAACGCTACATGAAGCTACGGGGTTTGCAGTAGTGATCGCATTCAGCGCCCACAATCTCAAGCAGGTAGCCGTAATCATGCGAGAGTGCTACCCCGATAAACGCATGCTCATTTGTGCTGACGACGACAGCGAAACAGAACGCACCACGGGCAAGAATACAGGCGTAGTCGCAGCGACCGAGGCGGCATCGTTGGTGAATGGAGTGTGGTGCAAACCCACAGGCTTTCACTACGGCGGTAACGACTTTAACGACCTCATGCATTCCTCTGGAATAGACGAAGTTAAACAACAAATTGCAACGGCAATGCAATTGCCAGTACCGATACCAGTAACGACATCAGCACTGATACCAACAACCAACGAAGCCACAATCAATCCACCACAACCCGACCAGATCAACGCACACGCAACGATTGCCACACCGTTGATACTTGACAAGGCAAGCACAGAAAAACCGCCTGCCAAGCCACGCCAAACCAACAGCGGCAAACCCGCCGGTGAGGGGCAATCATTAAAGCCATTTTTTATGAATCATCCGAATGGTGAGGGCGTATTTTTCCACAACTTCCATGAGGGTGAACCATTACCCGCTTTAAAAATCTGTTCCGCCTTAGCCGTGATCGCAAAGACCCGTGATTCTGCCAATGGTGAATGGGGTTATCTACTGGAATTTAGCGACCCAGACGGGCATAAAAAACGATGGTCGATGCCAGCAAAAATGTTGTCCGGTGACGGTACACAATACCGCGCTGATTTACTCTCAATGGGCTTGATGATTGAACCTGGACTTAAGGTCAAAAATCATCTAACCACGTACATACAAACTGCCGATGTAAGCAACCGTGTGCGCTGTGTTGACCGTACCGGCTGGCATGGTGATGTATATGTGATGCCTGACAAAACGATTGGTGATGGTGACGAGCAGGTACTGTTTCAGACAGTGGGCGGCGCAGTGTCGCCGTTCAAGCAGCGCGGCACATTGGATGAGTGGAAAGCCAATATCGGGGTGCATTGCCGTGGCAATTCCCGCATGTTGTTTTTTGTGTCTACCGCATTTGCTTCTATTTTGCTTCATCATGGCAATGTGCCTAGCGGTGGTTTCCATATTTGGGGCGATAGTTCTACCGGAAAAAGTACGGCGGTAATTGTTGCCGGTTCGGTCTTTGGTGGTGTGGATTATAAAAAGAGCTGGCGGGCAACTGACAATGCGTTAGAACCAACGGCGCAGCAATACTCTGATGCGCTGCTCATACTCGATGAACTGGCGCAAGCAGACCCTAAGACAGTCGGCAATGTGGTGTACATGCTAGGCAATGAAGCTGGAAAAGGGCGAGCTACACAGAACGCTACCGCAAAGCGCATTGCCACATGGCGGCTACTGTTTGTAAGCGATGGCGAGATACCCTTATCAACCCACATGGCAGAGGCCGGTAAGACCATCAAAGGTGGGCATGATGTCAGGATGGCGCATATTAACGCCGATGCTGGTAAGGGTTTAGGTGTGTATGACACTACCCATGATTTTGCAGGTGGTGCGGCCTTGTCAGCTCACTTAGTCAAGATGGCGCAGCAGTATTACGGTGTTGCAGGATTGACCTTCATCGAGTGGGCAGTATCGCAATCAACGGGTTTGCGTTCTATCTTGGAACAGGAGATAAGCGATTGCATGAAAGTGATTTGCCCAAAAGACGCCCACGGCCAAGTATCAAGAGTCGCTATGCGGTTTGCGCTAGTCGGTGTGGCTGGTGAGTTAGCAACCGCAAGAGGTATTACAGGCTGGTCAACGGGGGAGGCAAAAGAGGCGGCGATAACCTGTTTTAATGATTGGCTTACCAGTCGTGGCGGCGCTGGTGATCTGGAGCATGATCGTATGTTGTCATTACTGCCTGATTTTATCCGCGCCAACGGTGATGCACGGTTTGGCTGGAAGCATAGAGAAATGGATGACCATGCACCTAAGATCATTAACCAAGCAGGTTTTAGGCGCATGGTGAGCAAGGGCGGCAATCCGATTGACAGCAACACAGACCATCACAAAGAGTATGGCGATAAAGTACACCCAGACGAATCAGACGGGGCAACGGTTGAATACTTCATCGATCCCAAAGTATTTAAGGACGAAATCTGCAAGGGCTTCGACGCCAGAGCGGTAACAGCCAAGCTAGTGGCAGCCGGTGTGCTAGAGCTAGGCAAAGACGGCAAGACTAGCAAACCCTTTCGATATGCTGGCACGACGAATCGGTATTACAAAGTATCAAGCGAAAAGCTGGGGGAACTGTATGCTTGATTGATGCTTAACGAACCGCATAACAAAACAGCGTAGCGACCGGCGGCGCGGCCTTTGGGGTGTGGTGGGTGAGTCCCCATTGCGCGGTAAAAATCAGACATTCATTGCATCAATACCAATAAACATGGTCTTAGTGCAATGAATGTCTTTTTTGTTTTAACTTTGATATCGTTTATATTCAATTTAGTAAATTAATTCAAAATAAGAAGTACGTGTAACACCTGTAACACCTTTTTTTATTCTGTAACACCTTCGAGGTGTTACGCTAAGAGTCAATGCCAGTAAAGCTTTCAAGCGAATTGATGCCCTCTGTAACACCGTAACACCAAAAAAAGTAAGCTAGCGAGATTTAATGCACAGGTAAACCAATGATCTTCTGGTGTGATTTTAGATGCCAATATCATGCGGGTTTGCAGATCAAAAGCCTTGTGCGAGTGCATGCAGATAGATTGGCGTGACGGGAGGGGCGGTGCAATCCCTAAGCAATTTCAAAAGCAAGACCGGCTTGTAACAGTATTTTTGTGCGCGCAAGTTTTGAGGGTGGGGGGATATGCCATGTATTTGTTATAAAGCAACATTTAAACAAACCAACCTAAGCAGCTAAGCGCAAACCCAAAATCAAGACAATCTCACAAAGCAACAGTTTTACGATATCATCGCCACGGTTTTTTTATTAACGCAGACTAAGCGGTTTTTGAGGTCAAATAGGCAATAAATCAGGGGTAGCATTTCGTTTTGACGGTACTAGTGACGGTACTTGCGAATTTCCAAAATGCAATGTCATTGATTTATAACGGTTTTTTGTAAGACTTCTATTCCGGCCTCGACCAAATTAATCAGTAATAAAACGACCCGTCTTCTGGTTTCAGAAGCACGGGTTTTTTTATAACTGCTAGACTGAGTTTTTCACCTTGATGAGAATAGAGATGGAAGCAACCAAAGTCATTGAATTTGAGCGCCCGCAGATGGACTTGGGGACGAGTTGCACGGCTGCTGCCTGGGCTCGTATACCCGACGCTCCTAGCTTGGCGGAAAAGGAAATATTGAAGTCGCGCATTAAGCAGCTATTGCGTGAGAAACAAGCGGTTTTGGTAGCGCATTATTATGTCGATGCTGACTTGCAAGACCTTGCTGAGGAAACGGGTGGTTGTGTTTCTGATTCTTTAGAGATGGCGCGTTTTGGCCGCGATCACCCAGCAAAAACTTTGATTGTCGCTGGCGTCAAGTTCATGGGCGAAACTGCCAAAATACTAAGCCCTGAAAAAACGATCTTAATGCCCGATCTGGATGCAACATGCTCGCTGGATCTTGGCTGTCCTGCGGATGAGTTTGCAGCGTTTTGTGATGCGCATCCTGATCGTACTGTCGTCGTGTATGCCAATACCAGTGCTGCGGTGAAGGCGCGTGCGGATTGGATGGTGACTTCGAGTATTGGTTTGGATATCGTCGCGCATCTGCATGCGCAGGGTAAAAAAATTCTATGGGCTCCTGATAAGCATTTGGGTTCGTATATTCAAAAACAAACCGGTGCTGATATGTTGCTGTGGCAGGGTTCGTGTCTGGTGCACGACGAATTTAAAGGCATTGAGCTGGATATATTGAAGGCAGAGCATCCTGATGCCAAGGTCTTAGTCCATCCAGAGTCACCTGCTGCAGTCGTGGCATTAGCGGATATGGTCGGCTCTACCTCGCAAATGATCCATGCAGCGAAAACCATGGACGCTACTGAGTTTATCGTGGCAACAGATAACGGTATTTTGCATAAAATGCAGATGGCAGCCCCTGGGAAAAAATTCATCGTCGCTCCAACTGCGGGTAATAGTGCTACCTGTAAGAGTTGCGCGCACTGTCCTTGGATGGCAATGAATGGCCTGCGTAATTTATTGCAAGTATTAGAGCAAGGGAATAACGAAATTCTGGTCGATCCTGCCGTGAGTGTAAAAGCCAAATTGTGTATCGACCGTATGCTTGATTTTGCAGCAGCGAAAAAAGCGAATGTGCGCCCGGGCGCTGATTTGGCTCAAGAGCAAAAACTATTTTCGGGTATAGGTCCAGCATGACTCATTCAATAAGTAATCTTAAAAATCCGTTCGAGCCATTCGATGCGGACTTGATGGCAGCCTTTGAGCGCAATATCAGCACAGCCTTGGCGGAAGACGTCGGTACCGGTGATCTGACGGGCTTACTGGTGCCAGACCAGCAGTTAGTGCAAGCCCAAGTAATTGTGCGCGAAGAAGCTGTTTTGTGCGGTGCGCCGTGGTTTGATGCTGTGATGGAGCGCCTGGATGCAAGAATTAAGATTGTGTGGATGGCAGAGGAGGGGGCGTTGATGCTTCCGAATAGTCTGGTCTGTAAGATCACAGCGCCAGCCCGGGCGTTATTGACTGCCGAGCGCAGCGCACTCAATTTTTTGCAATTGCTATCTGGCGTGGCTATGGCAACACGTGACTATGTGCGAATCATTGAAGGCACAGCCGCAGCGATTTTGGATACCCGAAAAACCTTACCTGGTTTGCGTCTGGCTCAAAAATATGCAGTGCGTGTTGGTGGCGGTCAGAATCAGCGTCTGGCTTTGTATGATGGGATTCTGATTAAAGAAAATCACATCGCAGCAGCCGGCGGCATTGAGGCTGCGATGCAGGCTGCTCACGCCTTGCAGGCGGATGTCAGCATACAAATCGAGGTGGAAACGCTAGATCAGCTCAAACTCGCGCTAAAAGCGGGAGCAACGTCGATTCTATTGGATAACTTTACGACTGACATGATGCGTGATGCAGTCAATCTGAATGCCGGACGCGCATTGTTGGAAGCATCTGGTGGCGTCGATAAAAGTTCTGTGAGGGCGATTGCTGAAACCGGTGTTGACAGGATTTCGATTGGTAGCCTGACAAAAGATATCAAGGCTATTGATTATTCTTTGAGAATTATCTAACTTATTGCCTATACTCCCCCTTATTTTTAAAAAAATACCCTTATTGCCCAGAGACTACTTGAACAATTTTAATTACTGGGTGGGAGTATTAATTTATTGGTTTTATGCTTTAGATTTATTTTTGCAAAAAAAGCGCCGCAAATTCGTTTTGATACGAACTTGCGGCGCTTTTTTATCCGGTGAGCTTTGTTATTTTTTCCGTTTAGGCGATAGCACGGTAGGCAAGGCTTTCGGTAAAGTGTCCGGATAATCACGACTAAAATGTAGGCCGCGGCTTTCGCGGCGAGACAGTGCGCTATTCACGATCAGCGAGGCGACATCAACCAGATTGCGCAGTTCCAGCAAATTATTTGTAATGCGGAAATTAGCGTAATACTCATCGATTTCTTCTTTCAATAAACGTATCCGGTGTTTTGCGCGCTCCAGTCGTTTAGTGGTGCGAACGATGCCGACATAATTCCACATAAAGCGACGCAGTTCGTCCCAGTTGTGAGCGATGACGACTTCTTCGTCTGCATCCGATACACGGCTTTCGTCCCATGCCGGTAAGTTGAGAGACGGTCGTAATTCTTGTGCCGCGATGTCTTGCGCCGCAGCTTTGCCGATAACCAGGCATTCCAACAAGGAATTGCTGGCTAATCGATTGGCGCCATGCAGACCGGTGTAGGCGGTCTCTCCTACGGCGTATAAACCAGGCAAATCTGTTCTGCCGGTCGTATCGGTCACAATCCCGCCGCAGGTGAAATGTACTGCAGGTACCACGGGAATGGCTTGCTTAGTAATGTCGATACCCAATTCCAGGCAGCGGGCGTAAATCATTGGGAAGTGTTCTTCTAAAAATTCCGGTGATTTATGCGTGATATCGAGCTCTACAAAATCTAAACCACGTTTTTTCATTTCGAAATCGATCGCTCTTGCGACCACATCGCGCGGTGCGAGTTCTGCCCGGCTATCATGATCTAGCATAAAGCGCGCACCTGCGCTGGCACCTGCCTCTGCTGGCAACTTTAAGATGCCACCTTCACCGCGTACCGCTTCAGTGATCAGAAATGATTTGGCATACGGATGATATAAACAGGTCGGATGGAATTGCATAAACTCCATATTCGCTACGCGACATCCAGCACGCCATGCCATCGCAATGCCATCCCCCGTCGCGGTGTCTGGATTGGTTGTATACAAATATACTTTGCCAGCGCCGCCCGTCGCCATGACTGTGTGTGGCGCCTCAAAGGTGTGGACTTTACCCGTTTTGACATCTTGCACGTACAAGCCTAAACAGCGCGGTGTCGCCGATGTTTCTCCCAGCTTGGCTGAGGTGATTACGTCGATCGCGTAATGATGTTCAAACAAACTGATGTTCGGATGCGCCCGAACTTTTTGTTCCAGTGTCTGTTGTACGGCATGGCCTGTGGAGTCAGCAGCATGAATAATCCGTCGTTGACTGTGACCGCCTTCGCGCGTCAGGTGGAAGCCTAATTCAGCATCGTCGTCACGCGTAAATGGCACACCTTGTTCGATGAGCCAATCAATTGCTTCGCGTCCGTGTTCAATGATGTAACGGGTTGCACCTTCATCACACAAACCACCGCCAGCGATCAGCGTATCTGAAATATGCTGCTCGTGACTGTCGTGCGAATCCAGGACGGCGGCAATACCACCTTGTGCCCAATCACTGGCACCATCGAGTAAAGCACGCTTAGAAATCACCGCAACTTTGCGGGTCTTAGCGAGATGAAGCGCGACTGATAAACCTGCTAAGCCACTACCTACAATTGCGACGTCAAATTTCATTTGGATGACCGTTAATTCAAGCACTAGCTTGTACTGCACTAAAAAATATCTTAACTAAACTCACCATGTTGAATTTATCGAATTTAGTTATCGGGATAAAGCGGGTTGTTTTTTTGCGTTGGTTGGTTTGTTTGTTTGTTTGTTGCGTTATTCATCAACAACCACAGGTTTCACTTTGGCAGCAGCAGCTTTCGCCAGCACGCGCGCCGTATCGGTATCCGCCGCAGTGGCTAGAGCAACACCCATGCGGCGGCGACTAAATGATTCTGGCTTACCGAATAAACGGATATCGATGCCTTCCACTTGCAAAGCTTCTGCCACACCTTCAAACGCAATTGCTTTGTGATTATGCTGACCGTAGATTACCGCAGATGCCGCGGGCGTGCGCAGCGCTACGATAACCGGCAAGCCGAGGATTGCTTTGGCGTGTAACTCAAATTCATTCTGGACTTGGCTGGACATCGTCACCATGCCGGTATCATGCGGACGTGGGCTGACTTCAGAGAACCAGACCATGTCGTTTTTCACAAATAGTTCGACGCCAAATAAGCCAAGGCCGCCAAGATCGTCCGTGACTTTTTTAGCGATATCACGTGCACGCTCTAATGCCTTACTGTGCATAGCTTGTGGCTGCCATGATTCGACATAATCGCCTTGTACTTGCACATGGCCGATAGGCTCGCAGAAATGGGTTTCGACTTCTCCGTTGCTCCCGATCGAGCGCACGGTCAACAAGGTGATTTCATATTCGAAGTCGATGAAACCCTCAACAATCACGCGACCAGAATTGACGCGACCACCTGCTGCAGCGTAGTTCCAGGCGGCTTCCACTTCTTCTGCACTATCAATTTTTGATTGACCTTTTCCTGATGAGGACATCACTGGCTTGATGATGCACGGAAAGCCGATTTCGCTTGATGCTTGTTGTAATTCAGCGAGACTATCAGCGAACCGGTATGGTGAGGTTGGCAGGTTTAAGGTCTCAGCCGCCAGGCGCCGGATGCCTTCACGATTCATGGTCAGCCATGCGGCGCGAGCAGTCGGGATGACGCGCGTTTTGCCGGCCTTCTCAAGCTCCATTAACATGGTGGTGGCAATCGCTTCGATTTCCGGCACGACTAAATCGGGCTGCTCTAACTCAATCAAGCGAGCGAGTGCTGCGCCATCAGTCATGTCAATCACGTGCGCTCTGTGCGCAACCTGATGTCCCGGCGCATTTTCATACCGATCTACTGCGATAACTTCGACGCCAAGACGCTGCAAAGAAATAATAACTTCTTTACCGAGTTCGCCAGAGCCAAGCAGCATAACTTTAGTTGCGGTAGCAGATAAGGGGGTGCCGAATCGTTTGATCGTTTTCATGGTCATTTGGAATAAAGAGATTGAGTGAGGATAATAAGGATCGCCGAGCTAATTTTTGCGCTTTAGATTGTGTATATGCCGGTGGTTCAATTTGGTGCCGAACCAAATATTGTCAAACAACATCTGCAAGCACGCCGTATTCGAGTGCATTTTTAGATGCGATGATGGTGTAAATCAATTATTTGAAATTATACTTTTGATTTGAAGAAGAAAACCCAAGAAGATTGTAGGGAAACGCTGCAAACCGCTTGACACAAGGGTTTCCGGCTTGATTTAATACCGGATGCAGATTTTCTGCTTGGCGTGATCGATGCCCGACCAATAAATAATCGAATACATCATCGCGGAGTTAAATTGGACTTTTGTGAGGGGGACGTAAGTGAATAAAACTGAATTGATCGAACACATTGCTAACACGGCTGATATTTCCAAAGCAGCATCGGCACGAGCATTAGATGCAATTATTGGTGCTGTAAAAACGACATTAAAAAAAAGCGGTACTGTTACTTTGGTCGGTTTTGGTACGTTTACAGTGGGTAAACGCGCTGCTAGAATAGGCCGCAATCCACGTACTGGTGAGGCAATTAAGATCAAAGCAGCCAAGGTTCCTAAATTTAAGCCTGGCAAAGCATTGAAAGATGCTGTAAACTAATTGACTTCGTGACGCGGTGATAAGCGTCACAAGTATTGGCAGTAGATGGTTGGGGCGCTTAGCTCAGTTGGTAGAGCGGAGCCCTTACAAGGCTTAGGTCGGGAGTTCGAGCCTCTCAGCGCCCACCATGATTGTCAATATAAGTTGTAGCAAATAAGGAGTGGTAGTTCAGTTGGTTAGAATACCGGCCTGTCACGCCGGGGGTCGCGGGTTCGAGCCCCGTCCGCTCCGCCAATATAAAAGAAGGCATATAACTTAATGGTTATATGCCTTTTTCCTTTTGTATTGCTAATAATATCTCCGTGGTCTGCTGACCGCATTTCTTCTTATAAATACTCAATCAAATTATTTGTTCACTAAGTCAAAAAATCATTTACGACAATTCGATATAACAAGCGTGCATTAGGATAAGCTAATAGTGTGAATACCTATATTTTAAACACTCAGCTAAAAATGGGAAAAGAAAATAGGATTTTTTTACCTAAGATTTAAATTTGTAACAGTATTACCTATATTAACGAAGCAAAAAAACGCCATTCTAAATACAAAATTGTTCAATATTCAGATAAAAAATCTTAATCTGATTCTGGGAGTAAGCGACAATCTCAGACGATGCGTAAATGCGCTTCTACAAAATGATCCAATAGGTTACAAAGTGTGCTCGGTAATGCTGCATCATTGATATCGATAACCACTTAATATTAGGACTAACGTAAAACACCATGTGTAATTTCTAGTAGTCCTTATCGAAAGAAAATAATGCGCTTTGCATTTGCAGGATGCGATAGAGATCTTCCCTTATTTCAAACCTGGATCGCAGAGGGTTGGGAGCCGGTTAAATTATTCTCCGTACCAGAAATTAATCATCTCAGTACTAACAAAGATTTGCTCGCGCTTGCGCAAGCTAAAAAAATTTCTATTCAGCTTTCTCGTATGAACGAGCATGACCTTGTGGGGTTGCGCGAGATGCAGTGTGACATCTTGGTCGTTGGCAGCTATAACTGGCGTATACCGGAGTGGAAAAACTACTTGTCGTACGCGATTAATTTTCATCCTGCGCCGTTACCGCTGGGACGCGGCCCTTATCCTATAGTGAACGCGATTTTACAATCACACAAAACTTGGGCGGTTACTTGCCACAAAATCGCACCGGATTTTGATACTGGCGAGATACTCGATAGCGAAGTCTTCCCGCTTTTGCCACATGAGATTCATGATAGTTTGGAAATCAAAATCCAGATCGCAAAGAGCAAGCTGGCAAGTCGTATTGCCAAGAATTTTCCAGCGCTCTGGCAAGACGCGCAGATACAAACAGGCGGTGAGTATTGGCCGCTGTTCAAAGATGACGATAAAACTATCGACTTTGCTCAACCGGTTTACAACATAGACAGGCAATTACGTGCTTTCGGCCCGATTGAATGTATTGCGCGCATTAACGACAATAAAATTTTAATTAAAGCTGGATACGTCTGGCCAGAACCACACAGCCATGTGCCAGGACAAGTCATACACGTCAGTGGAAAAACAGTCGTCATCGCCTGCAAAGATGGTTTTCTTGCGGTGACGGATTGGTATTCGGTGTAAGTACAACAAGTAGGTTCTGCTAGCGATTTATTTTTGGCTCGGATGCATTGTTCACAATGCTTACAAGCGGTAGCTGATGCAGCAAGTGATGGGATTGTTTAGCAGGGAAAAGAATTTGAAGAGAACAGAATTGATAAGATCAGCCAGATGATCATTTTGGACGTGGTGTTGAGCTTTTAAAACTTAACACCACGTTGTTACATCTACGGTACGCAGGGCGCACCTTAGCCTGGATAATTAACGCAAACGCATCAGTATCCGCAATACGTACCAGAACATCATCGCGACAGAGGCAAACAATTGCAGCGCAGCACCGACATAGCGGTCTTCCGGATAATGGTTGATCACATTGGAAGCGTCATACAAAATGGCTGCACCTGCTAAGCCGACCATCGCCACGCTAAAGAACAAACCTAACTGGAATCCAAAAATAGCGCCGCAGACGATCAAGATCAGCGCCATAATTCCGCCCCATTTCAATAGGCTACCAAGAAAAGAAAAGTCTTTACGCGACACATACGCTACACCGACCAGACACACAGTCGCCAAAATCGTGATCAAGCCAGCGTCAGAAATCGCACCTGGCGCAATGGTGTTGGCAATTACCAGCATCGGTACAAAAATAATCGCTTCTGCCAGCACATAAGCACCCAGCGCAGCGTATTGCAGAGGCACGCTTTCAACGGTATGCGCTGCACGTGAAGCCAGCCAGCCGACGAGCATAAACGCGCCCATGATCACCAGCCAAGGCAAGCCCAACATCGCTTTTGCCAATACTTCAGCGATCCCCGTTTTGAACAAAATAACCTCGATTGCAGTGAACGCAAGAATAGCGCCGCCGAGGTGATTAAAAGTCTTACTAATAAAACGCTCACGCGCCGGACCATAGCCTTGTTGGGTGCTTGTCAGTTCCATGAATTTCCCTTTTGGATTTATGTTTTCTATGTTTGTACATTGTTGCAGTCAACTGTGCTGCAAACTACTGATGCAATCAATCACCTGTTAAAAGAACAAGTCCCTTATTCTACAACAGGCCATTGTGCCTTTTTGTTTAATTGCATCGCGGTTTTAACTACGAAGTAGCAAGTGAGATTTACTTCGCAGACGATTCAACTGGCTTTGGCATAAGATGAGTTGTCCACAATACGCTCAATATCTTCCATTTGCCCTCGCTAGTTTTCATCATTTGCCAAGTCTCGACACCATAGTTTTGTACCTGATCATTAAGTAAAAACTCGTAGTCGAACATGACCCAGGCGATATGTCCGTCTTGCGTGATTTGGATATTACTAAATTTTTCGTCCAAAGCACCTTTTTCGCTACCGATAAATTGTGCAAAGTTAGCGTAGCTGCCTGTCGCGGTGCCATCAAAACTTGCATCAAATTTCTCTCGCACGTTTTTTACCATTTCTGGTGAGCTGGGAGATTCGAACATGATTTTTGAATTGAGCATCAGGCTCGATAACATCTTCAAATCCTTGCTGCGTACTGCTGTTTGAAAATCTTGTGTTACCTGTGTGATTGCCTGTATATCCTCTGGCGTACTGCTACGTAAATGCACTGGCGGAGTGTCAGCAAAGGCAGAAAGTGAGGCGAGTAAAGTACAAGTTAAAACCGCTGCAGTGAGATGTCGGATCATGGGAGGACTTTCGTTGAAGAGTAAACACAAATCGTAGGTGATCTCTGCTGGTAGATCAATACAATTTTGATTTTTGGCGCAGCGCGAATCCAGGTGTTTAAATTAGATCAGAGGACTGTTCATGAATCTCAGTAAAACAACTCCTTCCTCATCTAGGCAAAAAGAGAGCGTTTAGGTGCCCGTTTATAGGATTTTTCTTCGTACTAATAAATCTAAATTGAATATACTCCCCATTATTTTTAATTAATATGCCCTATTGTCCAATAAATATATGGACGATTAAAATATACTTATTAGGAGTATATTTAGAAGTATGAATATGAGTATAGATAGAAGTAAGTGAGCTAATAAGTCTTGAATCACAGAGCCACAAGCTACTTTGCGTCATCGATATGAGCTGTTTTTTATGCGTTATCTGATGATGAAATGATTGAATGAATTAGAATGCCAAGCAAGCGATGCGCCGTCATCATGGCTCGCATCAATGTTTGAATAATCAGACGACTCTACATAAAGGAACACTCAATGGCTGGCGCAAGTCTTTTAACACTACTCGACGACATCGCAACCGTACTCGATGATGTGGCATCCATGACCGGTATGGCAGCTAAAAAGACCGCCGGGGTGTTAGGCGATGATCTTGCCTTGAATGCCGAGCAGGTGAGTGGCGTCAGGGCTAGTCGTGAGTTGCCAGTGGTGTGGGCGGTTGCTGTTGGCTCCTTAAAAAATAAACTGATTTTGGTACCGCTGGCATTGTTGCTCAGCGCGTTTGCACCCTGGGCGATTCCACCGCTATTGATGTTGGGCGGTGCGTATTTATGTTACGAAGGATTTGAGAAAGTAGCCCACAAGTTTTTGCATAGCGATACCGAAGACAAGGCGCATGATGCCGAAGTCTTAAGCGCCGTAATGCAACCCGAAGTAGACATGGTCGCATTTGAAAAAGACAAAATCAAAGGTGCTATCCGTACCGACTTCGTACTCAGTGGAGAAATCATCATCATCACCTTAGGTGCCGTCGCAGAATCTGCTTTTAGTATGCAAGTTGCGGTGTTGTGCGCGATTGGACTGATCATGACGGTGGGCGTATATGGCTTTGTCGGTCTGATCGTCAAGCTTGACGATATTGGTCTGTATCTGAAGGTGAAGGAAGGCAGCAAAGCCCTCAATGGCTTGCGCCAGACGACTGGCAACGCCTTGCTGGCATTTGCGCCCCGGTTGATGAAGTCGCTCACCGTGATCGGTACGATCGCGATGTTTATGGTGGGGGGCGGCATTCTGACGCATCAGATTCCCCTTGCGCATCACCTGATCACCGATCTCACCGCAGCGGCCAGCAATGTGGGTAGTTTAGGCGGTCTGGTCACGACGATCTTGCCATCCTTACTAAATACCATTGCAGGTTTGATTGCAGGTGGTTTAGTGTTGTTGGTGGTCACTACATTGCAAGCGCTGTATAAAAAATTGAAACCACAGAAATGATACCGCAGACCAGCGAGGGATAAAGCGCATTGAATAGCGAAGTGCATTGAATAGCGCAAACAGAATTCAAACTTAGGTAGCACATGCGCTCAATTAGAAGCGTGAATGAAAGCGCAACGTGCTACCTGCGAGTTGATCGACAAGCGACTTTATTTTTTTAAATCAGCACTTTGCGACACGCTTTCTTTAAGCAACTTATATTGCGCATCCAGCGTCACTTGATTTGGATCGTGGCCGGCATGCGGTACCAAGACAAACGCTTTTTTCGGTGCGGTGATACTGTCAAAATACCGTTGTGCTATCTCTGGTGTGGATAGCAAATCCTCTTCTCCCTGGACGAGGAAAAATGGCACATCAAACTTAGTCTCCAGTTTGGGCAAATCGACTTTTGAAAACATCCCGTCGCCATGCATTCCCACAAACTGAACGAAAGAATATTCTTCACTCTCTTCAAAATCCGCGAGTATTTTTGGCGTTGTATATGCTGCCGCGGGTACCCACCAGTTGGCTGGCGGTGGTGTACTGACCTTCGCTTCATATTTGCGCAGGATGCGGCGCACGATGCCAAAGTTGCGCGGATTTGTCCAAGGTGGAGCACCCATGGTATCCAGTGTCGTGAGCGTCGCCTTATCATCTGTGGCGCGTGCTAGCGCCTGTAGTTTGGTATATGTCGCTGTCTGGTTATCGCGATAACTCACCACTTGCGCAGTACCGATATACGCTTGAAAAAGTGCCGGTTGCGCTTTGACCATGTACACACCCAATATAGAGCCCCACGATCCGCCCATCAGGATGAGCTTCTTTTGCCCTAAATAATGGGTCAGATAAGCTGCCAGTTCGACACCATCATTGCTCAATTGCTCTAACGTAAGCGTCGCGCCAGCTGCTGGCTTGTTCTCACCATAAGTTAAGCCAGCGCCACGCTGATCCCATAGCGCCAGCGTGAAATCATTCTCCCAGTCAGCATACATATTCGCCGCATAAGGCGTGAGCGGATTGCCGGGCCCACCATGCACAATCAGTATCACTGGATTAGCGCAGCTATTTCCCTTGATCGTCACCCATTGTTTGATCCCGCCAATAAGGACGAACCGTTGTTCATTAATTTTTTGTGTCTTTGATTGGCATGTCAGTGGCGGTGTTTTGTCCGATGGCGTTGCCGTGTTTGCAGTGCCGCTTTGCGCTAGTGCGAGCGAAGAAAATAAAGCAACAGCACTAGAGCACAATATAGAAAATACGGCAGATAGTTTTTGCATTAGCTACTTTCGAAATGATGCCATTCATATGGAACACAGCAGGATTGATTGCGTATTTTTACAGCGCAGTCTTATCGTCTCAGCGTTACAATCTTAGCCGATCGGTATCGACAACGATCGCAATTTTCGATCAAAAATTGCGATCGATCCTCTTCCAAAATGGTTGCACAATGCGGCCGTGTCGAGCTGCCTGATATAACAAACCGGCGGTGACAACCACCACGATGATGAATGCAATCGCAGAACCTTCAATGCCAAAAGCGCCACCCGTCATCCAGTCCGGTCCATTCATTTTGCTGATCCATAAACCATTGCGTACCGGATGACCAGACACCGCAACCGAAAAAATGCCATCCTGAAAAAAATTCCACGCCGCGTGCATTGCCACACACATCCACAATCTGCCAGTCAGCATAAAGGCAGACGCCAGCCATAAACCGGCAGCGGTGATGCTGGCAAAGCCAAGTACCGTGATGTTGTCGTTCACCAGATGCATGGCACCAAAGAGCACCGCAGATACTAACAAGGCTAACCAGCTTCCCAATGATTGCTGAACAATGCGGAAGAATACGCCACGCAGCAGCATCTCTTCTACCAATCCAATCGTCAGATGCATCAACAGGGGGATCAAAATCACAGTCCACGAGGACGTGGCCGTGATCTGAAATCCGCCCATCAATGCGATGATGCCCACAGTCGCGCACACCATCAAACTACCGAGCAAAAAGCCACTGCCAAATTCTTGTGTCAACCCACGCAAAGACAGCTCGGTAACGGCACGTTGTTCGATCTTACGCACATACATTGCATAGCAAAGATAGCCAATGAGTGCGCCAGTCAATTGTCCGAGTTTGACAAATAATTTGTCGTCGAACATCTTCGATGAGCCGGCCTGTATTAATAAAAACGGTAACATGAACGCGATCAGCGCAAGCACAATCCGTGTCAGCGGGAAGCGCAAAATACGGTGACCAAGTGGGAGGGTGATGCCAGGTTGTAGGATGCTGGAGGACATAGAAGTGTCTCTTAAAAATAGTCGTGGACGGGATGAATAAAGTGAATAGCCGCGACTGTAACCTCCACCCTTTTAGCAAACAAGCCTTATGTGACCAACTGCAGAATACGCAGGATGGGTTGTCGATCGTTGTGATTTACCTGAGAGGAAGGGGCGGCTAGCGCATGGCGGGGTGGGGTATATGTTTCTGTAATTTCCGCATATTCTGACAAGGATATGTTGCTCAAGCTTGATGAGTGATCTAGATTTAATTGAATCACAAAAAAAAGATTTATTTTGGGGATTAGATCTTTTGTGATTTCGATGATTTTGAAATTAAGTGTCTGTCAATATTCGTAATATGATGTTGGGTAACATAGGTTCTTTTGCTGTAAGAAATTTTTCATACTGATCCCCGTTTATTTTGAGGAGCTACTAATGATCCAACTATTCGCTCGTACTGCATTGCTGATGAGCTTATCCGTTTATGCCTCAATTGCGTACGCGCAGACTGAAAAAACGATGGCCAAAGCCGCTCCATCTAAAATATCTGGCACCGGATTTAAGACCGTCGCTTCAGCGTTGGAGGCGGTCAATGCAAAGCCTGATGTATCGGTCAATACCACGCCTGACGCATGGACTATCATCACCGAGGCTGATGGGATGACGATCTGGTCGTTCACACCACCAACTTACCCGGCCTATCCCGCAGTAGTAAAGCGGACGTTAAAGAATCGGTCGAACGGCGATCTTTACGTCGAGATGGGCGTGTTGTGCGAGGCGAAGAAAACTATTTGTAATAAGCTGGTTAAAGACTTCGAGAATCAAAATAAAAAAATGACGAAGCAGGTTAAAGAGGGCGTTAAAAATGCTCCGGATCAAAACTGAGACAAGCTGATTATGAACCGTTGAAGATGAGATTGACTAAGAAGAGTTTATAGATAGGACTTACGCAAAACCGCCCCGGCTGTGTCGTAGCTCCTAGCTGTACTCAAGTACTATCTTCGTCGCTACGCCTTGCCGGGATAATTTTGCGTAAGTCCTAATTGACAAATTAAGTAAAACTTCTCTATGCATCTTTAGAGATGATCCGTATTTTTCACTGGAAAGTGGCAATTTCTGCATTCGCCTTGCTTTCCTTGCAGTTGTCTACTAGCATCGCAAATTCTATTTCTACCGCCATCGCTGCCGCTACTATCATGCCTGCTCTGCCTGAAATGCAAGAATTGGAACGCATCCTGACCCTTGGGCGAGGGCATCTGGAGGCGTCGGTTGCTTGCGAGGTGAGTGTCAAACATAAACGCTTTCCGGTCTACAAACTTTGTCTGGGCAATCCTGATCCTGCCGTGCCGGCGATAGGGTTTTTTGGTGGCATTCATGGTTTGGAGCGGATCGGCACTCAGGTCTTGTTAAGTTTTTTGCGTGGTCTGATCTCGCGGCTGGCATGGGATAAAAGTCTCCATCATATGCTGCAAGACGTGCGTCTGGTGTTTATGCCGTTGATTAATCCGGGCGGAATGTGGCAGGCGACACGCAGCAATCCACAGGGCGTGGAT
Organism: Undibacterium sp. RTI2.2; assembly: GCF_035018705.1. Taxonomy (NCBI): domain Bacteria; kingdom Pseudomonadati; phylum Pseudomonadota; class Betaproteobacteria; order Burkholderiales; family Oxalobacteraceae; genus Undibacterium; species Undibacterium sp. RTI2.2. The sequence goes on from NZ_JASJXN010000004.1 coordinate 168,178, forward strand.
CTGATGCGTAATTCTCCGGTAGAGGCGGCGGATAAAGTGCCTTTTTTGTTGGGTGGCCATCGTATCAGCCGCCATTTGCCTTGGTATCGAGGTGTTGCCGGCGCGGAGATGGAACTAGAAAATCAAGCTTTGTGCAAAATCGTTCAGGATGAATTGTTAAGTCGTCAGTTTAGTATCGCAGTTGATTGTCATTCGGGCTTTGGTTTGCGTGACCGGGTATGGTTTCCACATGCGCATAGTGTGCATCCAATCGAGCACATCGCCGATATTCTCTCGCTGGAAGAATTGTTTCAGCAAACTTATCCCAATCATCGTTATCTGTTTGAGCCTCAAAGTCTGCAATATCAAACCCACGGCGACATCTGGGATTATCTCTATTTACAGGCGCAGCAAGATCCTTCTAAAACTTTTTTGCCGTTTACTCTAGAGATGGGGTCATGGTTGTGGGTGAAGAAAAATCCGCGCCAATTATTTTCGCGTCACGGCATGTTTAATCCGGTGGCCGAGCATCGCTTACAGAGGGTGTTGCGTCGCCATACGGTCTGGCTGGATTTTTTAATGCGGGCGACTTGTGGTCACGAGCATTGGCTGACCAAAGGACCGACACGTTGCCGTGTTCAGGAGCGGGCTGTGGCGCGCTGGTATCGGCCATGAAGAGATCAGCCTGATGGCAAGCTGGGTGTTGCTACGAGGTTTGATGCGAGAGCAGCGTCATTGGGGTGATTTTCCTCAAATGTTTCAAGTTATTGCGGCTGATGCTGCCGTAGTGACTTTAGATTTTCCGGGCAATGGACACTTGTGCGAACAAGTCAGCGCGACCAGTGTTGAGGCAATGGTCGAATCTGTTCGTCTACAATTGTTGGCGTTGTCTCATCCACCTCCTTATCACGTCGCCGCCTTGTCACTTGGCGCGATGGCGGCGGTGGCCTGGAGTCGTTTGTATCCGGGCGAAGTCGAGAAGATGGTGCTGATCAACACCAGTCTGGCGCCGCACAATCCGTTTTATCATCGCCTGCGTCCCCAAAATTATCCTGCGTTACTTGGTACTTTACTGCGTGGCACGGTCGAGCACCGCGAGGCGCTGATTATGCGTATCACCAGCAAGCAAGCAGACACGCAGCAAGCTCCGGCGCTGTTAAAGCGATGGGTTGCTTATGCTGAGGAATATCCTATTCGCCGCGGCAATATCCTGCGGCAATTGGCGGCGGCGCTGCGATATCGCGCACCTTATGCCGCGCCACCAATGCCGACCTTGTTGCTTGCGGGTTTGGGAGATGACTTAGTCAATCCAGCATGCTCTCGCCAATTAGCAGAGTTATGGAGTTGTGAGATCAAACTGCATCCAAGCGCCGGGCATGATTTGCCATTGGATGATGCAGGGTGGGTGATGCAGCAAATAGCCAATTGGTTATCTACCCAACGCTAGTTTGAATAGTCTTACCGGACTTCTGCGTAGATGGCTGTTCAAATAAAATTGGGGAGATTGATCCAATTAAATTAAACCTAAATTACCAAGCGCGTCATCCCATCACAGCCTGGGATCCGGTATCGCATCGTCGCTGGTCATATAGAGTTACACTCAAACCCAATCTTTGCATAGTGATTGGATCGGTCATGATAACTATGCTCGAAAATATACTCCCATCTAGTAAATGTAAAGTGTCCATATAATTATTGGACAATAAGGGGGAATTTATAAAAATAAGAGGGAGTATATGAAATATCTCGGATTTTTTTGAGTTGAAATTCTCTATTTGTCTGCATTGATGCCAGTACTTCGCAGACTTGCTGTATGGAAAATGGTGTGACACTCAGCAATGATGAGAATGATGTTTGATTGTCGTTAGCCAGTCATAAATCATTCTTACACTTGGGCTATTTATTTTCTGTGGAGAATCGTCATGCTCAAGCGTCCAAGTCAACTAGCAAAATTATTAGTCAATCAATCGACAGCTGAATTGGTCAAGCCAAAAATAGCGCCCCCCGCAACACAACCCATCATTCAGCCTACGCGTGCAGCAGCGACTAAGCCATCCATTCAACGCCGTCATCTCTTGCAAGGCATTTTGGCAGGTGCGGCAAGTGTTGGCATGGTCGCCAGCGCTGAAGCACAAACCAAACCTGTGCGTGCAGTCGCTGAAGTCAGTATCGATAGCGCTAAATGGTCGCCGCGTAACAGAGAGTTGATCGAAGCGCTAATCGCTAAACATGGCAATACCTCGAAAAAGTACTCTGCTAAGCGTCGTCCTTATGCCGTGTTTGATTGGGATAACACCAGCATCATGAATGATTGCGAAGAAGCTTTGTTGATGTATCAGATCAATACCTTGTCCTTCAAACTGACACCAACAGAATTCTCAGCGATTATTCGCCAAAATGTCCCTGTTGGAAAATTTATGCCTGACTACAAAAACGCGGCAGGCGATGTCGTGGATTTGGAATCGATTTGTAGCGATCTGGATGCCGATTATGCATTCTTGAATGCGAATTTCAAACTCATGAACGGCAATAAATCGCTGGAAGAAATTACCCAGACAGAACAGTTCCAGGATTTCCGTGCCAAGCTGTATTTCTTATATGAAGCAATTAATGATACTCATGGTGTTGCGGTCGGTTATCCATGGATTATCTATTTCTTCACCAATATGAGTATTGCCGATTTGAGCAAATTAGCGGAGGCATCCAACGACGCCAATCTGGGTATGAGTCTGACCAAGACCAAATATACGAGCCCACTTGCTTTGTCTGGTAAGGCCGGTGTGATCATGACTAGTCATTTCCATGGAATACGTTTGGCGACCGAGATCGCCAGTTTGATGAGCGCGTTCCGCACACATGGTATTGACGTTTATGTCAGCACCGCTTCGTTGGAAGACGTTGTTGCCGTGTTTGCGACTCAACCCAAATATGGTTTTCATGTTGAACGTCAGAACGTATTGGGATTGCGTTTAGAGAAAGACGGCGAGATCTTTAAAAATGTCTATCGCAAGAATTGGCCGATCAATTGGGGACCAGGAAAATCCGAGGTGATCAAGCGGGAACTGGTCGCGAAGAAGGGCTATGGTCCGATCTTTGTTGCTGGTGATAGCGACGGTGACTACGATATGCTGCGTGATTTTTCAGATACGGAATTGAGTCTGGTCGTGAACCGGCTTAAAAAAGGCAAGATCGGAGAATTGTCTAAACAGGCGGCCGACAATTTAGCTCAAGCGCATCCTCGCTTTGTTTTGCAAGGTCGCCAGGAATCAACGGGTAATTGGCTGCCGGCAGAAACCACGATTAAGTACGGTAAAGCCGTAGCTGCGTTGCTAGCGTGAGGAGTTGCGCTAGCATTAGGTTGCTTGATGATCAGGGCTAATTGACTTTAGCGAGTTTGGAAGAGACCGATAAATGCATAATTTCTCGGTCTTTTTCTTTGATGTGAAGTAGTCGATCAAGTGCATATGCCAATGTCGTTGAGCTTCCTGTGGTATAGACAATTAACTTGGTTGCAGCATCAACTATGGAGTGAGACTTTGAGCCTGATGCTGTTTTTGTATCCGATGCTGCTTTTGAATCTGATACGGTCTCAGTCGCGTGTTTACTGCTCGCCAACAAGCGTGTTAATTGTTTGCTGACCGCTTTGCCGGTGTCGATTAATTTCACGCTCGGTTGTGGGTTGCCGGTTTTGAATTCAGCAATAATTTTTAAAATCAGCTCAGCGACAAACGGGTAGTGGGTGCAGCCAAGTACGATCGTATCTGCACCTTGTTGCAATAACGGAGTCAGGTATTGGTGTAGCAGGCGGACAGTCTCTGCTGAATGTAGTTCGGCTTTTTCGATCTGATTGACTAAGCCTACGCAGGCTTGTGAAAAAAACTGTACTCCGGTTTCTGCCGACAACTGATCGCGTAGTGCAGTGAACTTTTCACTTTGCAGGGTCGCTTGGGTCGCTAATACACCGACGATACCGTTTTGACTTTGTTGTGCAGCAGGCTTTAAGCCTGGCTCTACACCGACGAGGTTCAGATCGGGATACGCCTGTCGTAAGGCTTTAATCGCCGCGGCAGTGGCGGTGTTGCAGGCAACTACCAGCGCCTTACAACCATGTTCAGTTAAGAATTGGGCGACCGCAAGACTACGTTCTACGATCAGCGATTCTGGTTTGTCACCATAGGGCGCAAAGCCCGAATCGGCGAAGTAGATCACATGTTCGTGGGGAAGGTCTTTACGGATATGCTGAAGTACCGACAGACCGCCGATACCAGAATCAAATACGCCTATGGCTGCATCAATTTTTACGATCATAGGCGTATTTTGACTTGAGAGATTTAAATTAAGAATTTGCGACTGGGATAATGCCGATCTTGGCTTGCCATTCTTTTGGACCGGTGTTGTGCACCGAGGTACCGTTAGAATCGACCGCAACAGTCACAGGCATATCGACTACGTCAAATTCATAAATCGCTTCCATACCCAAATCGGCAAAGCCGACCACGGTGGCAGTTTTAATTGCTTTCGAGACGAGGTAAGCCGCGCCGCCCACTGCCATCAGATAGGCTGATTTGTGATTTTTGATGGATTCGATTGCGGCCGGGCCGCGCTCTGCTTTACCAATCATCGAGATCAGTCCGGTTTTTTCCAGCATCATGTCGGTGAATTTGTCCATCCGTGTCGCGGTGGTAGGACCTGCAGGGCCAACAGCCTCGTCGCGTACCGGATCGACCGGACCAACATAATAAATGACGCGGTTTGTGAAATCGACTGGCAAGCTCTCGCCTTTGGCCAGCATGTCTTGAATGCGCTTATGGGCAGCATCGCGACCGGTTAACATTTTGCCGTTGAGCAGCAAAGTCTGGCCCGGCGTCCAGGATGCGACTTCTTCTTTGGTCAGAGTATTGAGATCGACGCGTTTGGATTTTTCTGTATCCGCTGTCCACTGCACTTTGGGCCAGGTAGAAAGCGATGGCGGATCCATATAGACCGGACCAGAGCCATCCATTACAAAATGCGCATGGCGTGTCGCCGCGCAGTTAGGGATCATTGCGACTGGCTTCGATGCTGCGTGAGTCGGATACATATTGATCTTGACGTCCAGTACGGTAGTCAAACCGCCGAGACCTTGGGCGCCGATGCCGAGGGCATTGATCTTGTCGCAGAGTTCAATACGCAGCTCTTCCGTTTTGTTTTGTGGGCCACGCAGCTTTAATTCATACATGTCGATGTCTTGCATCAAGGATTCTTTTGCCATCAACATGGCTTTTTCTGCAGTACCACCAATACCGATACCGAGCATGCCCGGTGGACACCAGCCTGCACCCATGGTCGGGACGGTTTTCATCACCCAGTCAATCAGAGAATCGGACGGATTGAGCATGACAAATTTAGATTTGTTCTCAGAACCACCGCCTTTGGCTGCGACCTGAATATCAATCGTATTCCCCGGTACCAGCTCCATATGGATCACAGCGGGTGTATTGTCTTTGGTGTTTTTACGGTCGAACAATGGATCAGCGACGATCGATGCGCGTAAGACGTTATCTGCGTTGGCATAACCCTGACGCACACCTTCATTCACGGCATCCGTGATGGAAGTGGTGAAACCTTCTAGGCGCACGCCCATACCAATTTTCATAAATACATTGACGATGCCCGTATCCTGGCAAATCGGACGATGGCCTTCCGCGCACATACGCGAGTTGGTCAAGATTTGTGCGATTGCATCTTTGGCTGCAGGACTTTGTTCTGCTTCATAAGCACGTCCCAGATGGGCAATGTAATCGGCAGGATGGTAGTAGCTGATGTATTGCAAAGCAGCGGCAACGGATTCGATCAGGTCGTCTTGTTTAATGACTGTCATGATATGGCTCTTGGCTAGGTAGAAAAATCGGTGTGATCAGCTTAAAAAATAATGGTGCATTGATATTGATCTATATTCTTCATTACCGTGTGCATGACGATTCTTTGTTGGTCATTACACGCGTGAAGTGCTATCGATCGTCTTAATGGCTGAGCTTTTTATGTGTTTCGTTATGCGTCTTAGTCAGCAAATTATCGCAGTAGGCAATTGACAGTGCGGATAATAAGAATGCGATATGAATGACTGTTTGTGCAATGAGTGTTTTTGGATCATAAGCGGACGCATTAATAAACGTTTTCAGCAAATGAATAGAAGAGATGCCAATGATCGCCATTGCCAATTTGACTTTCAACACCGTTGCGTTGACATGCGATAACCACTCTGGCTGGTCCCTGTGACCCTCAATGCCAAGCCGAGAGACGAAGGTTTCATATCCGCCAATAATCACCATGATCAGCAAATTAGAAATCATCACAACGTCGATCAGGCCAAGTACCACTAACATGATCGTGGTTTCATTGAGTTTGGTAGGGCGAGTTGCATTGGTAACGCTGACAGCATCCAAAATGTGATCAAGTGCCGATTGGTTACCTAAAGCAGCGCCGACTAAATCGCTGAGTTCAACCCAAAAATGAAATACATAGACTGCTTGCGCAAGTATCAATCCTAGATACAGAGGTAGTTGCAACCAGCGGCTAAAAAAAATTATGCCGGCGATAGGAGAAAGTTTGTGCGGTGCGTCAGGTTTTGACATAGTCGGAATCGTAAGTGGTAAAAAACTGAGTTAGCCCGTATTTTACACGGCGATAGCATGATTGGTGAGTGCTGGTTTCGGCGAATTTTCCGACCGTAAGGCTTAAGTAAGTCTCTGCGCCTATGGTATGAGCTGTCGTTATGTACTGTTGTCTTGCGCCAATACTGCAATGTTATCTATTGTTTGCCGATCACGCTGTTAGCAATAGACCGCATCTACTACAATTATGATGCCGATGAACATTGATATGAGGTCTTACCCAAAATCGCCCAACTGCGTTGTAGCGGTGAGCGGCAATAAAATACTGCCGTCGTCGTTACGCTTTGCGGGAACAATTTTGCGCAAGTCCAGGTATCTGAGTCTGTTGAATGACGGTAATTTATGGCAATTGCAATAAGCTCAGTCAGCCTAGACTGAGCCTGAACGATACTCAACTAATTACAATAAGCTGGAGATAATCATGTCTGACCTCGACGCCGTCAAAGCCGAAACCCGTGTTTTTCCACCGCCTGCTGCATTTGCTGCCAATGCGACAATTTCTGGGATGGATGCCTATCAGGTGCTATGCGCTGAAGCCGCGCAGGACTATGAAGGTTTTTGGGCCAGACTGGCGCGAGAAAATCTCCACTGGCATACACCTTTCAATAAAGTATTAGATGAATCCGAAGCGCCATTTTATAAATGGTTTGAAGACGGTTTATTGAATGTGTCCTATAACTGTTTGGACGTGAATCTGCAGAACGGAAATGCCGATAAAGTTGCCGTGATTTTTGAGTCGGATGATGGTGATGTGACTAAAGTCACCTACAAAGAGCTACATCAAAAAGTTTGTCAATTTGCGAATGGTTTGAAGTCCCTTGGTATCAGTAAGGGTGATCGCGTCGTTATTTATATGCCGATGTCAGTCGAGGGCGTGGTCGCTATGCAAGCGTGCGCACGGATAGGCGCCACGCATTCGGTCGTGTTTGGTGGCTTCTCTGCGAAGTCGCTGCAGGAGCGGATTTTAGATGTGGGCGCGGTAGCCGTCATCACGGCAGACGAACAGGTGCGCGGCGGTAAGCACTTGCCGCTGAAAGTGATCGTCGATGAGGCACTTGCTCTGGGTGGTTGCGAGAAGGTCACAAATGTGGTGATCTACAAACGTACTGGCGGCAACGTGCCAGTGGTTGAAGGTCGCGATCTATGGATGCATGATCTGGTCGCAATTCAATCCGATGTGTGCGAGCCTGAATGGGTCAGCGCTGAGCATCCTTTATTTATTCTTTACACCTCAGGGTCGACTGGCAAACCGAAAGGTGTTCAGCATTCCTCCGGCGGCTATTTGCTGTGGGCGATTCTGACAATGAAATGGACCTTTGATCTTAAGCCAGACGATGTCTTCTGGTGTACTGCTGACATTGGCTGGGTCACTGGTCACACCTATATTACTTATGGGCCGTTAGCCGCAGGTGCTACTGAAATCGTCTTTGAAGGTATTCCTACCTTCCCGAATGCCGGTCGCTTTTGGGACATGATCCAAAAACATAAAGCCACGATTTTTTATACCGCACCAACAGCGATCCGCTCCTTGATTAAAGCGGCAGATGGTGACGAAAAAATTCATCCTAAACAATATGATCTGTCCTCCTTGCGTTTGTTGGGGTCAGTTGGTGAGCCAATCAATCCTGAAGCCTGGATGTGGTATTACAACCATATTGGCAACCAAAAATGTCCTATCGTCGATACTTTCTGGCAGACCGAAACTGGTGGTCACATGATGACGCCGTTGCCAGGAGCAACGCCCTTGGTGCCGGGGTCTTGCACCTTGCCATTGCCAGGGATTATGGCGGCGATTGTAGATGAAACAGGACATGATCTGCCTAACGGGCAGGGCGGCATTCTGGTGGTCAAACGTCCTTGGCCATCGATGATACGAACCATCTGGGGCGACCCTGAGCGGTTTAAGAAAAGTTATTTCCCGGAAGAGTTTGGCGGCACCATGTATCTTGCAGGCGATGGTGCGATTCGGAATAAAGAGTCCGGATATTTTACGATTACCGGCCGGATTGACGATGTGCTGAATGTCTCCGGACATCGCATGGGTACGATGGAGATTGAATCAGCTCTGGTCGCACATCCTCTAGTGGCAGAAGCCGCAGTCGTAGGCAAGCCGGACGATACTACTGGCGAAGCAATTTGTGCCTTTGTAGTCTTAAAACGTACTCGTCCGATTGGTGATGAAGCCAAACAAATTGCGACTGAGTTGCGTAACTGGGTTGCCAAAGAAATCGGCCCTATCGCAAAGCCAAAAGAAATCCGCTTCGGCGATAATTTACCCAAAACCCGTTCGGGTAAAATCATGCGTCGTTTGCTGCGCTTGTTGGCAAAAGGCGAAGAAATTACGCAAGATATTTCTACACTAGAAAATCCTGCAATTTTGGAGCAGTTGAAGCAGGCGCAATGATTTTACGTTCTTGATACTGGCGCTAAAAAGCTACAGTTATCAACGGCCATACAGCTCGATATTGATTGTCAATTTCCTAAAACAATTAGAAAAGCGCAAATTTATTCGGTTCAATTTGTATGGGTTTGAATAAGTTTGCGACAGATTAGGGCTGTCGTTACACACAGGCAGTTGTGTGGAGTGGCTGAGCAATATCTTGGGTTGCACTTTAGGTTTTTTTATATACTCCCATTTTAATTTTATTAAATGCTCTTATTCTCCAATGAATTATTGGGTGGTACATAAATACTGTAGCCAGTATATTGATTTTGTCTGCGTATTTTATCGTCGGTAGTTTCGTAATTAAGCGAAAATTAAGCAAAATAAATCGTTTAGATTGCTCAAGTTTTTTCTCAAATTTAAAACTGGGCAAAAAAAGAACAAACATATTTATTTCTTGATGGAATGTTCTAATATTAGTAACCATAACAAATAAAATTATTGCTGAAAAGAATTTCTCATAAGACAATACTAGCGCTAATGGGACAGCTACATCTTTGTTAGGCATAGGCTATTTTTTTGATTACCTTCAACGTAAAGGCAAGTATTTATGTCGCAATCACAATTTTCTTTGCTAGCTAAGGAGCGCACCATTGCTGGTGAAGGCTTCAATCGTTGGCTAGTACCGCCTGCGGCTTTGGCGATTCATCTTTGTATCGGTATGGCGTATGGTTTCTCCGTGTTTTGGTTGCCGCTTTCGAAAGCAATCGGTATCGATAAACCGCTTGCCTGTGCCAGCGATGTTGGTCTGTTACAAGAGCTGTTTGCCAGTGATTGCGATTGGAAAATCTCTACTCTGACGTTGATGTACACCTTGTTCTTCATATTCCTCGGCTCTTCCGCTGCCTTATTTGGTGGTTGGCTGGAACGCGCAGGCCCATGAAAAGCTGGTGTGGTTTCCGCATTGTGCTGGTGTGGTGGTCTGGTGATTTCCTCCTTTGGTGTGTACACGCATCAAGCATGGCTGTTGTGGTTAGGCGGTGGTGTCATCGGTGGTATTGGCTTGGGTCTGGGCTATATTTCACCAGTATCGACGCTGATTAAATGGTTTCCGGACAAGCGCGGTATGGCAGCTGGTATGGCGATCATGGGCTTCGGAGGTGGTGCCTTGATTGGATCACCATTAGCTGACTGGTTGATGCGTCATTTCGCGACACCCACTTCTGTCGGGGTATGGCAAACCTTTTTGGTTATGGCAGCGATTTATTTTGTATTTATGATGGCTGGTGCATTTGGTTACCGTGTACCTGCTTCTGGTTGGAAGCCAGCCGGTTGGACGCCTCCAGTACAAACGAACAATGCAATGATCACGAACAAACATGTTCACTTGAATAAGGCTTGGAAGACTAAGCAATTCTGGTTGATCTGGGCTGTTTTGTGTTTAAACGTGTCTGCTGGTATCGGTATCTTGGGTATGGCATCGCCTTTGCTGCAAGAAGTATTTGGCGGTAAATTGATTGGCGTCGATCTTGGCTTCAATGACTTAAATCCAGATCAAAAGAAACAGATTGCGACTATCGCAGCCGCATTTACTGGTTTGCTGTCCTTGTTTAATATCGGTGGTCGCTTCTTCTGGGCGTCGATTTCAGACTATATCGGTCGCAAAGGTACTTACTTTGTCTTCTTCGTACTGGGCTTCATTCTTTACGCATCGATTCCTACTGTTGCACATGCAGGTAGTCTGGCTTTGTTCGTATTGTTTTTCTGCATTATCTTGTCTATGTATGGTGGTGGTTTTGCCACTGTGCCAGCGTATTTGGCAGATATGTTCGGCTCGCAAATGGTTGGTGCCATCCACGGTCGTTTGCTGACTGCATGGTCAACTGCGGGTGTGCTCGGACCTTTGCTGATTACGTATATCCGCGAATACCAATTGGCGCATGGCGTAGCAAAAGCCCAGGCATATGACATCACCATGTACATCTTGGCGGGTATGTTAGTTCTCGGCTTTATTTGTAATTTATTAGTGCGTCCTGTTAAAGACAGCACTTTTATGACAGATGAAGAGCTGGCGACTGAACGCAAGCTGGCACATGATCGTGTTATCGCCAGCTCTACCGATGGCAGCGTCGTTGGAAAAGGCGGTTCGACTAGCCAAGCAACCGTATTGTTTGCCTGGGCAGCAGTAGGTATCCCATTAGCAATCGGTATTTGGATCACTTTGCAAAAAGCTGTTTTGTTATTTAAATAATAGATGTAAGCAAAAAAAAGGTCGCCTCAGTGCGATCTTTTTTTTTGGCGTAGACTTAGAAAATATTACGAAACTTGGATGCCTATACTTATCGATTTTATTGATAATGTAGAAAAATCTAAGTTCTCAAAGCCCGTATTAAAGTCCCAATTTTTAAACTCCAAGTTTTCAAAAGCCACGTTTTCAAAGTTCAAACCGTTAGTAAAATGAAGAGCGCAATTATGAGCAAAAAAATAGTTCAAGTGTATGACCGTCCTGCTGGTGGCTGGGGTGCCTTAAAAAGTGTTGCTGAGCAGATTTTCCAGCAAGGTATTCCCGGTAAAGGCGCGCGTACTTTATTGTCGGCGAATCAGCCAGATGGCTTTGATTGCCCTGGTTGTGCATGGCCTGATCAAGACCATACATCGACGTTTGAGTTTTGTGAAAATGGTGCAAAAGCAGTCGCGGCAGAATCTACAGCGCGCCGCGCCACACCAGAGTTAATTTCCAAACATACGGTGCAGTGGCTAAGCGAACAAACCGATTTTTGGCTGGAGGGGCAGGGACGCTTAACGCAACCTATGCAATACGATCGTGCCACGGACAAATATCAGGTAATCGAATGGGCACAAGCATTTGATCTGATCGCTAAGCGCCTGAATGCGCTGGCATCACCTAACGATGCTATCTTTTATACATCAGGCCGCACCAGCAACGAGGCTGCATTCTTGTATCAGTTATTTGTACGCGAGTTTGGTACCAATAATTTCCCTGACTGCTCTAACATGTGCCACGAGCCTTCTGGCTTTGCTATGAAGGCCGCAATTGGTGTGGGCAAAGGTACGGTTCTGTTGTCAGATTTTGAAGTCGCAGATGCGATTTTGATTTTTGGACAAAATCCTGGCACTAATCATCCGCGCATGCTCGGTGAGTTGCGTGCGGCGTCTAAACGTGGCGCATCAATTGTTTCTTTTAATCCTTTGCGTGAACGTGGTTTAGAAAAATTCCAAAATCCGCAAAACATGGTGGAGATGATCGGAGATCAATCAACCTCAATTTCTTCCGATTATTTTCAGGTAAAAATTGGTGGCGATTTAGCGACGGTTAAAGGCATGATCAAATGCGTGCTGGAGGCTGATCTAGCAGCTCAACAAGCTGGTAAAGCGCGCATCATTGATCTTGATTTTATTGCCGAGCACACCGCTAACTTTGATAGCTTTGCTGCCGATGTCATGGCTGAGCCTTGGGATGTTGTGTTGCGTGAATCTGGTTTAGAGCGCGCACAAATCCAGCGTGCTGCTGATATTTATATCGGCGCAGGTAAAGTGATTGCCTGCTGGGGTATGGGTATCACTCAGCATAAACATTCTGTCGCCACAATACAGATGATCGTCAATCTGTTGCTACTTCGCGGCAATATTGGCCGACCTGGTGCTGGTCCTTGTCCTGTGCGTGGTCATAGCAATGTGCAAGGCGATCGCACAATGGGAATTTATGAGAAACCTAGTCCGGCATTTTTGGATCGGCTAGGACAGGTATTTGATTTTGCACCGCCACGTGAAGACGGTTACGACACCGTTGGTGCTATACAAGCGATGCTGGATGAATCAAATAAAGTGTTCTTCGCAATGGGCGGTAATTTTGCCACCGCTACACCGGATACTGACTTAACACATCGCGCTTTGCAAAATTGTGCTTTGACTGTACATGTAGCGACCAAGCTCAATCGTAGTCACTTGATTTGCGGACGTGAGGCCTTGATCTTGCCATGTCTTGGCCGTACCGAGATTGATATACAAGAGACTGGTCCGCAAGCAGTTAGTGTTGAGGATTCTATGAGTATGGTGCATCTATCGTCCGGGATTAATGCGCCAGCCTCCAGTAATTTGCTGTCAGAACCTATGATCGTGGCGCGCATGGCAGCAGCGACACTGAAGGGTCGTAGTAAAACTGATTGGATGTGGCTAGCAGCTGATTATGACCGTATTCGCGACAAAATTGCTGCAGTGTTTGATGATTTTGCTGATTTCAATAGCAAGGTAAAAGTGCCTGGTGGCTTCCATTTGCGTAACACTGCATCCGAGCGCAATTGGGTTACAGCGAATAAAAAAGCAAACTTTTACGCACATCCGGTACCGACGGATTTGCCAATACATCAGGCTCGCCAAAGTCGTACTTCCCCAGTATTTAATCTGGGTACCATGCGTTCACATGATCAGTACAACACCACAATCTATGGAATGAACGATCGTTACCGGGGTGTGTTTGGCGAGCGCAGAGTTTTGTTTATCAATAGAGGTTCTTGCAAAACGAAACACCGGAGAGTAATTTTATTGCGAGAAGCGCAAAATAGATGAGAAAGGAGCGGCCAT